>NZ_RZRK01000733.1:0-3017 GCF_003997835.1 Mesorhizobium sp. M7A.F.Ca.CA.004.12.1.1 | reverse complement strand
TGCCGAGCGAGGAATCATAGTCGCCGCACATGCCGGCGTCGGACATATAGCCGGTACCGCCGTTGAGGATCTGGTGATCGCCCGTCGGCTGGTGGGTGTGGGTGCCGATGACGAGGCTGGCGCGGCCGTCGACGAAATGCGCGAAGCACATCTTTTCCGAGGTCGCCTCGGCGTGGAAGTCGATAATCACGGCATCCGCCTGCTCGCCGAGCGGACAGGCGGCAAGCTCGCGTTCGCCGGCCTGGAACGGATCGTCGAGCTCGGGATGCATGAACACCCGGCCCATGATGTTGGCGACCAGCACGCGCGCGCCGCTCCTGGCGATATAGACACCGGAGCCGCGCCCGGGCGTGCCCTTGGGAAAGTTGGAGGGACGCAGGAAGCGCTCTTCGCGCGGCGCGAAGGCCAGCGCATCACGCTGGTCCCAGACATGGTTGCCGGTGGTGACGACATCGGCACCGGCCGCGATCGTCTCGCGAAAGATGTCTTCGGTGATGCCGAAGCCGCCGGCGGCGTTCTCGCCGTTGACGATGACGAAATCGAGTTTGAAGTCGGAGATCAGTCCGGGCAGCTGTTCCCACACCGCCGTGCGTCCTGTCTTTCCAACCATGTCACCGAGGAAGAGAAGTCTCATATGATCCCGCACCGAAGGTCAGCGAAAGCTGCATGACGCCAGTGAAGATCATGCGTCCCTTGTACTTATCTACAATTTTGGCGCGAAGCGGCGCAACCCGCTCTCGGTGAGTATTTCCGCAATGACGACGTCATGTTCCTCATCCGGCACCATTGCCACCTCCTGGCAGTCGAAGGCGATGCCGACCAGCCGCGGCGGCTCTCCCTTGTCGATCAGCTTGGCGATGGCGCGGTCGTAATAGCCGGCACCATAGCCGATGCGATGGCCGCGTGCATCGAAAGCGGCAAGCGGCACCAGCATCACAGAGGGGTCGAGCACCTCGGCTTCCTCGTGAGGGCCGACCGTGCCGAAACCCATCTCGACCATCGGCGCGCCGCGCACCAGTTCGCGAAAGACAATGGTGGTCTTGTCGAGAATGGCCGGCAGGCAAAGCCGCGCGCCCTTTTCGCGCAAGGCAAACATCAGCGGCCTGACGTCGACTTCCGAACGCATCGGCCAGAAGCCGGAAACGATCTGGCCCGGCTCGACATGGAGGTGATCGCGCGCCGTCTCCGCCATTTCAAGCGCGACCTCCACTCGCCAGAATTCATCGAGCGCATCGCGGCGTCCGAGGGCCTCACGGCGAAGCTGCTTTTTCAGGTCTTTGAGAGAGGTCATTCAGCCAGGGTAGAAAAGGTCAGATCTGGATGGAGTTTTGGGAGCGACGTTTTCCACCGCAATCATCCACCGAAATGCGGACGCGTGGCAATAAGTGACGATCCACACAACCGGTGGAGAGAGCGATCCCGGGAACCTACAAAGTAGGTGGGCGCCGTATGAGAAAACCCACGGGTCTTCCCAGGGACAGCTCCCTAAGGATCGTTAAGGCCCCGGGGAAAATGTTCTCCTGCCGGGAAGCACAGACCGTCCCGCCCAATATAGGCTGCCGGCCGGCTAAACGCCAGTGAGACGGGCATATGTTTCCATCAGGTTCAAGCCCATTCGTCGCGGCCGGCGCACCCTTGCACAGGGTGAGCCGCGTCCTTACGGTTGCCATGACCAACCGAGGAGCAAGAATGCGTTTCGAAGGCACGGCGGCCTATGTCGCCGACAAGGATCTGATGGTGGCCGTCAACGCGGCGATCGCGCTGGAGCGGCCCTTGCTGGTCAAGGGCGAGCCAGGCACCGGCAAGACGGAGCTGGCCCGCCAGGTGGCGTCAGCACTTGGCCTCGACCTCATCGAATGGCACGTCAAGTCGACGACGCGGGCGCAGCAGGGCCTGTACGAATATGACGCCGTCTCGCGGCTGCGCGACAGCCAGCTTGGCGACGAGCGCTTCAACGACATCAGGAACTACATCAAGCGCGGCAAACTCTGGGAGGCGTTCGCCGCCGGCAGGAAGGTCGTGCTTTTGATCGACGAGATCGACAAGGCCGACATCGAATTCCCCAACGACCTCCTGCAGGAACTCGATCGGATGGAGTTCTTCGTCTACGAGACCGGCGAAACCATCCGCGCCGCCGTCAGGCCGATCGTCATCATCACCTCCAACAACGAGAAGGAGTTGCCGGACGCGTTCCTGCGCCGCTGCTTCTTCCACTACATCCGCTTTCCCGACGTCGATACGCTGCACAGAATCGTCGATGTCCACTATCCCGGCATCAAGCAGAACCTGGTGCGAGCGGCGCTGACCCAGTTCTACGAAATCCGCGACGTGCCCGGCTTGAAGAAGAAGCCGTCGACCTCCGAGGCGCTCGACTGGATAAGGCTGCTGGTCGCCGACGATATCGCGCCGGAAGATCTGCGCGCCGATCCGAAGAACGCCCTGCCCAAGCTGCATGGCGCATTGCTGAAGAACGAGCAGGACGTGCATTTGTTCGAGCGGCTGGCGTTCATGGCACGAAGGCAGCAATAGGTCAGCAGCAGCGCTTTCCCTTCTGTGGACCGTTGCCCGCAGCCGAACAGGCAGGCAGCCTCGGCCAAACCTTCAGAGGAGATGACATGTCTGAGATTATCGTCCGCCCGCTCGCGCAGTCCGACCACGCCGATTGGCGGCGGCTGTGGACCGACTACCTCACCTTCTATGAGACGAAGCTGCCGGAAGAGGTCTATGCCGTCACCTGGAAGCGGCTTTTCACCGAAGGTGAGTTCGAGCCGAAAGGCTTCATCGCCACGCTGGACGGCAAGGCGGTTGGGCTCACCCACTATCTCTACCACCGCTCAGGCTGGTCGGAAAAAAACAACTGCTATCTGCAGGACCTGTTCGCCGACCCTGACGTGCGCGGCAAGGGCATCGGCGCTGCGCTGATCGAGGCGGTGAGACAGGAAGCCGAAAAAGTCGGCGTCAAGAACGTCTACTGGATGACGCACGAGACCAACACCACCGCGCGCAAACTCTACGAC
>NZ_RZRK01000732.1:0-3021 GCF_003997835.1 Mesorhizobium sp. M7A.F.Ca.CA.004.12.1.1 | reverse complement strand
GTCGAGGTCCTGCAATGTCACCACGGCGGTGCCGGGCGCCAGATACTGGCCGATATCGATTTTCGGAATGCCCACCGTGCCGCCGAAAGGCGCCGTCAGCTGCTTCTGTTCGAGTACGGCCTGCAGCTTGGTGACCTGAGATGCCGAGGCCGAGGCCGCCGCACGCGCCGTGTCCAGCGTCGAGTCGGAGCCGACGCCACGCCTGGTCAGTTCAATGGCGCGGGCCAGCGAGGTCTGGTCGAGCGCGGCCTGCGCTTTCTGTGCGTCGAGATCGGCGCGCTCGACGGCGTCATCGAGCTGCAGCAGAACCGCATTGTCGGCCACCTTCTGGTTGGCATGGAAAAGGATGTCCTTGACGATACCGGTGGTCTCGACCGCCAGGTCGACACCGCGCACAGCCTTGACCGTACCGATAGCCTCGACGCCTGGCGTCCAGGCCGAAGGCTTGGCGATGGTGGTCGACACGGTTGCCGCCGGCGGCTTCATCGATGCGAAATACTGCTTGATGCCGTTGTCGCGCAGGAAGTTGAAGCCGACGATGCCGCCGACCACGACGACGAGCAGAGCCAGAACCAGAACAATGATAAAGATACGGAGTATGCGCTTGAACAAGGAAGTCCCCTCAGTCGAAATCCGGCGCGAAGCGCGGATATCGGGACACATATCGACTGCGGGTCCCGATTTCAAATAATGGCGGTCTTCCTGTACCGTCTGGACGGTCTTGTCAATTGGGCCTAAGCTTGCGATGGGAGGCCCCATGAGAGCCCAAAGACCGAATTCGCGCGAGAAGATTCTCGCCGCGGCGGCTGATGTTGCCCGGGAATCCGGACCAGGCAGCCTGTCGCTGGATGCCGTAGCCAGCCGTGCCGGCGTGTCGAAGGGAGGGCTCCTCTACAATTTCCCGACCAAGGCCAAATTGATGCAAGGTTTGGTCGAAGGCTATCTGCGTGAGTTCGAGCACGCACTGGAAGCCGCCCGCACAAATGACAAGGACGAAAATCCCCTGGCTGTCTACATCAGGCTGTCAGCCAATGATTGCGAGGAAAAGCAGCCGTCGGCGTCCTGGATTTTCTCGGCCATCGCCGAGGATCCCGATTTCATGATGCCGATAAAGACCTTCAAGAGGCAGCTTTTCGAGCGGCTGAAAGGTGAGACGCCGGATCTCAAATCGCTGTTAATCTGCTATCTCGCCATCGAGGGATTGCGCAGCATGAACCTCTTCGATTCGGATGTCCTGTCGAAAGATGAGCGAGAGCTTCTGGTATCGTCCCTGCTCGAGATCGCCAAATAGGCGTCGCCCACCCTATGTCTGGACCCCGCTGGTCGAAAGGCAGATTCCCGACACCATGAAGGCGCGCGGCATGACCGAGGAACAGGTCAAGCACGATGTGCTGCTCGCTGCCCAGCCGACCAAGGAATTCGTCACCGTCGATGAGCTTGCTGCGTTGACGCTGTTCCTGTGTTCGGACGCAGCCAGGCAGATCACCGGCACGACCTTGCAGATGGACGGCGGCTGGACGGCACAGTAGCCCGGCCCCGAAGGCTCAGCATTTGCTTCCGGCGGCCAGTAGCGGGGTGTCTCCTGGTTGGATTCCGCTGCTCGTTCGACGCGAGAGTTTCGGGATAGCGGCGATCAACTCTCGCGTATAGGCCTGCTGCGGACGATCCAGGACATCTTCCGTATTGCCATACTCAACCAGCTTGCCGTGCTGCATGACCGCAACGTGCTCGCAGAGATAACGCACCACGCCCAGATCATGGGAAATCAGGATCAGCGTCAGCGACAATTCGCGGCGCAGCCGCGCAAAGAGGCCGAGCACCTGGGCCTGGATGGTGACGTCCAGAGCGGAGGTGACTTCATCGGCGATCAATATCTCAGGTTCCAGCGCCAGGGCTCTGGCGATGCCGACGCGCTGCCGCTGGCCGCCGGAAAGCTGCGTGGTGCGTCGGTCCAGCAACTGGCGTGGCAATTCCACTTTTTCCATCAGCTCGCGGATCCGCTCCGGGATGTCTCTTTCCGGGCAGATGTTCTGTTGCCGCAGCGGTTCGGCCAGAGTTCGCGCAACCGTAAACGCCGGGTTGAGGGACATGAACGGGTCCTGGAACACCATCTGCAGTTTGCGAACCTGCTCCGGTCGGCGCTGCCTTAGCGCGCGATCGAGCGATTGGCCGTCCACCTCGATCTCTCCTTGTTCCGGCTGCACCAGGCCTGCAATGGCCCGGGCTATGGTGCTCTTGCCGGAACCGGACTCGCCGACGATCCCCAGTGCCCCACCGCGCCGCAATGCCAGCGAAACATTGTCGACCGCGCGCACGATCTGCGGCGGCTTGCGTGTCGCCCAGGCTGCAAGGCTCTGCCCTGGGTAGAAGTTCACGCACAGGTTCTTCACCAGGAGATGCGGTTCCGTCGCCACGGGGCATGCATGCGTGGTCGGCTTCATCAGCGAGGGTTGGGAAGCGATCAGGCGCTTCGTGTATTCATGGGCGGGGTCACGCAGGATCTGATCGACCGAGCCGATTTCCAGCACCGCGCCGTCCTTCATGACGACGACGCGGTCGCACATTTCCGCGATCACGCCAAGGTCGTGAGAGACCAGAATGACCGACAGCTTGCGTTCACGCCGGATGCCGCGGAGCAGGTCGAGTATCTGAGCTTGCACCGTGACATCAAGTGCCGTCGTGGGCTCGTCGGCAATCAGCAGTTTCGGTTCGCAGGCAAGGGCCGCCGCAATCATCACCCGCTGACGCATGCCACCGGATAGCTCGTGAGGATAGGCGCCCGCGCGCCTTGGCGCGTCCTTGATGTGCATGTCTTCGAGCAGTCCGACCGCCCGCGCATTGGCCTGCCGCCAGGATACGCCCTGATGGACCACCATCGCTTCTCCCACCTGACGCCCGACCGTCATGATCGGATCAAGATGCGTCGACGGGTTCTGGAAGATCATCGCCGCTTGCCCGCCACGCAGCTGGCCCAGATCGGCATCCTTCATGGCGAGGACATCGCTGCCCTCGAACATGATC
>NZ_RZRK01000731.1:0-3022 GCF_003997835.1 Mesorhizobium sp. M7A.F.Ca.CA.004.12.1.1 | reverse complement strand
GTATTTCACCAGCGAGCGGTTTTCGAGCGGCGTGGCCGGTTCGGCCACGCCGAGCCATTTGTCGCTGAGAAAGCCGCCGGCCACCGAGCCATAGCAGAGGAAGCTGACGCCGTGTTTGGCGGCGAGGTTCGCCAAGCTGTTGCCAGGCCGCTGGTCGAGCACCGAATATTGCAGCTGCTGGCTGACCAGCGGTATGCCGGCGGCAAGGATTTCAGCCAGGCGCGGCGTGTCGAAATTGGTGGTGCCGAGATTGCGCACCTTGCCTTCAAGCCGAAGCTCGTCGAGCCAGCCCATCGCCTCGACATAGCGAGGCTGGTCATAATCCCACCAGTGGAACTGAACGAGATCGAGCCGCTCGGTCTTCAGCCGCCGCAATGACTGGTCGACGATGCTCCTGATGTAGTCGCGGCTGATGCTGGCCAGCCGTTCGAGGTCGGGCACCAGCTTGGTGTGCACCTTCATCCGGGCGGCGACATCGAGGCCGCGCTCACTGGCCAGTCGCAGGCGCGCGGCGCCGATCAATTCCTCGACGCCGGTGTAGATGTCGGCGCAATCATAGGTCCAGATGCCGGCATCGAAGGTGGCGATCAGATCGGCCACCGCCTGGCTGCGGTCGATGGCGCCGTGGCCGCCGGCCAGCTGCCAACCGCCGCGGATGACGCGCGAGATGGTGTAGCCAGAGCCGAGTTCGAAGGTGTTGGCACTCATCTCAGGTCATCCTCTTTAGGCAGCGGCACCGCCGTGGTCTCGGCGTGGCTGAACCGCCGCTTGGCCATCCTGACGATCCTCAGCCGGCTGGCGCAATTGGGATCGGGACAAGCGATCTCCGCGTCCGAGGTCATCCAGTCGTTCGGGTGGGTTGGGCGCTGCTTGGCCGCCAGCAGAGGCAAGACGGCGGCGAGCGAATAGATCGAAAAACCCTGCCCTGCCGGCATCGACAGCATCTCGCCCTTAAGTTCGAAATAGTCGCCTTCCTTGGCGCCGCAATAGATCGGCTTGCCCTCCGGGATGACCGCCTCGACGCGAAGATCGAACAGCTCGAAACTGTCGTCGGCCATTCAAGCCTCCATCAGGCTGAAGGTAACATCGCAGGCGCCGTTGCGGCGGATGACACCGCAAGCGGCGGCGAACCGGTCACGCTCTTCGACGCGCACTTGCGCCACCACGCTGCCGGCCAGCCAGCCGATCGGGAACAAGAGCCGCGCGCCCTGCCCGTAGTAGAGGCCGATGTCGAAGATCGCATTGGGATTGCCGCCCCACATGCGTGGCGGCACGTAGGAAAGCACGATGTCGCCCGGCTGCGGCGTCAGCGTCGCGTTCTCGGCCGGCAACGGTTTCGCATAGGCCTGGCCCTCGAGATCGGCCGCGGGAACCGGACAGGAGATTTCCGGCCCCGTCCACATCGCATGGATGCCAGGGACGACACGTGGCGTGCCGAGATAGGCCGAGAGGAAGGCAGCGTTTTCCGGTGCCTTCTCGGGCAGCAGCAGCGCCGTGACGGAAAGCTGCGAGCGCGGCTCGGTGATCCTGATGGCGGTCATGTCTGGTCTTTCGCGGCGGCGGCCTGCAGCTTGCTGCGCAGGAAGGTGAAGGGGCGGCTGATGTCGGCGACAAGCGATTCGCGCGCCGCCTGCGCATCCTGCGTGGACAGCGCCATGACGATGCGGCGGTGATACTGGGCGGTGTCGACTTCGCCGGCCTCCGAGAAGGCATAGATAGCGACGCGGATGCAGGGCCCCGATTGCAGCCACAGGCTCTCGATCATCGGGATCAGCACGGCCGAGCCGCAGGAGCGGTAGATCTCGAAATGAAAGCTCTGATTGAGCGTCACTTCGCGATCGACGTCCTTCTTGTGTTTCAGCGCCCGCATCTCGTCCCATTCGCCGAGAATGGTTTCGATGGTGGCGATCTGGCGCGGGCCCATGCGGGCGGCGGCCAGCGCGATCGCTTCGCCCTCGATCAGGATGCGGGCACGCAAGAGATCATCCAGCCGTTCCAATGTGATCGGCGGCACACGCACCGAACGGTTGGGCAGCGCCTCCAGCGCCTTTTCCGTGATCAGCCTGCCGAGCGCCTCGCGCACCGGCATGGTCGAGGTGACCAAGGCGTCAGCTAGGCCACGGATGGTCAGCACCTGGCTCGGCTCGAACAGGCCGCCGATCAGGGCGCGGCGCAATTCCGAGTAGACGCGGTCCTGCACAGTTTCGCGGCCGACTGGCGCAAGCTGGGCCGCGATCGCCTCGTTGTTCTTTTCGATGGCAGCCTTTTGCATGGAATTCCGTTCTTGGCCGGTTTTCGGCTTGCGGATGAAATTAAAGCCGAATAGCGTGATCAAAGCAAGTGTGATCACAAATCATAATCAGGAGACGGCAACGATCGTCTTCGGCCAGAGGGTTTGATGAGCGAGGCAACCAAACGGCAAGGGGAAACCCGCGCGCCGGTTCTGACGGCAAGGAATGTCGTCAGGCGGTTCGGCGGCCTTGTCGCGGTCAACGATGTCTCGTTTGACGTCAAAGCGGGAGAAATCCTCGGCTTGATCGGCCCCAATGGTGCAGGCAAGACGACGATGTTCGACCTGCTCGCCGGCAGCATCCTGCCGACCAGCGGCGAGATCCTACTCAACGGCACGCCTGTCTCGGGCGAAGCCGCGCATCTGCGCATCGGTCATGGCGTTGGCCGAACTTTTCAGATCCCGCGCCCGCTGCCCAATCTGACGCTGATCGAAAACATTATGCTGGCCGCACAGGGCCAGGCCGGCGAAAAGCTGCTCGCCAATTTCATCACGCCATGGCGCGTCGCCGCGCAGGAAAGAGCCGCCAGGACAAAGGCGCTCGAACTGCTGGAACTGGTCACCCTCACCCATCTCGCGCATGAGCCGGCGCGGGTGCTTTCCGGCGGCCAGCGCAAGCTGCTCGAACTCGCCCGCGTGATGATGGCCGACCCGGCGATCATACTGCTCGACGAACCGGCGGCCGGCGTCAACGCGACGCTGCTGGAGGTCATCATCGACCGCATCCGGGAC
>NZ_RZRK01000730.1:0-3022 GCF_003997835.1 Mesorhizobium sp. M7A.F.Ca.CA.004.12.1.1 | reverse complement strand
ACTTCAAGCAGATCCCGCGTCGTGCCGGGTTCATCCGTTACTATAGCGGCATCCCGCCGCGCCAGGGCGTTGAACAGACTCGACTTGCCGGCGTTGGGCGCGCCAAGGATAACGACCTCGAAGCCGTCACGGATGATTTCGGCAGCACGAAATCCGGCAATGTGCCGGTCGATCTCGCCGATCATAGTTTTGACATCGGACCAAACCGTATCCGAAACGGAACCGGGGACATCGTCTTCATCGGCAAAATCGATCTCCGCCTCGATCATGGCGCGGGCGTGAATCAACCTGCGACGCCAGCCGAGATAGAGTTCGCTCTGAGCGCCTTCGGCATTTTGGACAGCAAAACGCCGCTGCGCCTCGGTTTCAGCGTTGACGAGATCCGCCAGGGCCTCGGTCTCAACCAGGTCGACCTTGCCGTTGAGAAAGGCGCGGCGCGTGAATTCGCCCGGTTCCGCGTGCCTGACGCCGTCGAAACCAGTAATCGTCTCCAGCATCCTGGCCACCACGGCGCGTCCGCCATGAACGTGGAATTCCGCCACATCCTCGCCGGTGAAACTGGCCGGATTGGGAAAGAAAACGACCAAGCCGTTATCGAGCACGGTTCCATCGGGCGCCCTGAATCTGCGCAAGACCGCGACGCGGGGCTTAACAATACCCCCGGCAATCGTTTCGACTACGAATCGAGTCTGCGGGCCGGAAATACGGATGACGGCGACGCCGGCCGGGAGCCGGCCGCTCGACAGCGCTACGATGGAATCGCCTGAAATCATTTGCCCGCTCTACCGAACCGCCCTAGCTTTACGCCCATCAGCCAATCGCACCCGAGTTTGCCCAGTGACGCTGCCCGCGCAAAACCTGCTTGCTGAAGAAGCCAGCCCCTATTTGCAGCAGCACAGCGGCAATCCCGTCCACTGGCGGGCCTGGTCGCCGGCTTCGCTCGAGGAGGCCAAGGCGCTGGACAGGCCGATCCTGCTCTCGGTCGGCTATGCCGCCTGCCACTGGTGCCACGTCATGGCGCATGAAAGCTTCGAGGACGATGGTGTCGCCGCCGTCATGAACCGTCTGTTCGTCAATATCAAGGTCGACCGCGAGGAACGCCCCGACATCGACCAGATCTATATGGCGGCGCTGTCCTCGATGGGCGAGCAGGGTGGCTGGCCACTAACCATGTTCCTGACGCCGGACGGCAAGCCGTTCTGGGGCGGCACCTACTTTCCGCGCGAGCCACGCTATGGCCGCCCCGGTTTCATCCAGGTGATGGAGGCGGTGGACAAGGCCTGGCGCGAGAAGCGGGCGAGCCTCAACCAGAGCGCCGACGGCCTGACCACACATGTCCAGGCACGGCTCGCCGGATTGCACGCGAGAACAGGGCTCGATCGCGACACGCTGGCTGAGCTTGCCAAGGGCATAGACGGCATGATCGACCGCGATCTGGGCGGCTTGCGTGGCGCGCCGAAATTCCCCAATGCGCCGTTCATGCAAACGCTGTGGCTGTCCTGGCTGCGCGACGGCAACGCCAGCCATCGCGACGACGTTCTCAACAGCCTCGAACAGATGGTCAGCGGCGGCATTTACGATCATATCGGCGGCGGGCTCAGCCGTTACTCGACCGACGCCGAATGGCTGGTGCCGCATTTCGAAAAGATGCTTTACGACAATGCCCAGCTGATCCGCTTCTGCAACTGGGCCCATGCCGCAAGCGGCAACGGGTTGTTCCGGGTCCGAATCGAAGAGACGATCGGCTGGCTGCTGCGCGAGATGCGCGTTGACGGCGGCGCCTTTGCCGCCAGTCTCGATGCCGACAGCGACGGCGAGGAAGGACTGTTCTACACCTGGAGCCAAGACGAGATCGAGGCCGCCCTCGTCGACGATTCTGCCTTGTTTTTCAAGCACTTCACGCTCTCCAGCCCGCACGGCTGGGAAGGCAAGCCGGTCGTCCACCAAACCCTGTCCCAGCAATCGCACTATGTGATCGATCGCGCAGAGCTCGGCCCGCTCAAGGCGAAACTCCTCACCGTGCGGGAACAGCGGGTCAGGCCCGGTCTTGACGCAAAGACCCTCACCGACTGGAACGGCCAGATGATCGCAGCGCTTGCAGAGGCCGGCCGTTCGCTGGCGCGGCCTGACTGGATCGATGCGGCGGCAAAGGCCTTTGCCCACATCAGCACCGCCGGCCGCGACAGCCGTCTGCCGCATTCGATGCTCGGCGCCAGAAAACTATTCCCTGCTTTGTCCAGCGACTATGCCGCCATGGCCAACGCAGCGATCTCGCTGTTCGAGGCCACTGGGAATTGGAGCTATGTCGACCAGGCCGGCCAGTTTATCAAGCAGCTCGACCATTGGCACGCCGATACCGAAAAGACGGGGTATTACCTGACCGCCTCGGACAGCACCGACGTGCCGATCCGCATCCGCGGCGATGTCGACGAGGCCATTCCGTCCGCCACCGGCCAGATCATCGAGGCACTGGTCCGGCTGGCCTCCGTCACGGGCGATCTCGAGCTGCAGGAAAGGGCCTGGCAAGTTGCCGAGCACGCCGCCGGCCGCGCGGCCCACCAGGCCTATGGCCAAGCCGGCATCGTCAACGCCTGCGCGCTGGCGATCGAGCCGCTAAAACTGGTCATCGTCGATGCGCTTGACGATCCAAAGCTCGTTCCGGTTGCGAATCGAAGTCCGGACCCACGCCGCGTCGACATTGTCCTGCCGATCGGTACGGGTACGAATCGACCCTTGCTGCCTGGCGGAATCCTGCCGCCGACCAACGAGGCGGGTGCATGGCTGTGTACTGGGCAGGTGTGTTTACCGGTCGTGACGGATGCTGAAGAGTTGGAACGATTGTTGCGAGGGCTATAAGGGCAACGCACTGCTCGATCAGCCCAAAATTGCGGCGCTGGCGCCGCCCCTTGTATCTGCACGAGATGATTATGTGCGATGGAAGCGATTGAGCCTCGGGCCGGATGGCCATCCGGCCCGAGGCTTGGCGAAGTCGCCCGCTGCCCCTCCGGCTACAACCGTCAAT
>NZ_RZRK01000072.1:0-12953 GCF_003997835.1 Mesorhizobium sp. M7A.F.Ca.CA.004.12.1.1 | reverse complement strand
CGTCAAGGCCGAGCCGCCGGTGACGCGCCCGCTCGGCCTTGACGAGATGGTGACGGGCCTGAGTGCCTTCGATTTCCAGTAACGCCGTGTCCTCTGAAATGGGGGCAAGGTGCCATAATTGTCGCCGGCCGCTGGCTCAGTTCCGGCCTGCGCCTTTGCGTTACGCGAACAGAGCATCTTTTTGTCGTCCCTTGCGCATCGTCCCGTCCACAAAAGCCCGACAGTCGCGCTCATGATCGATACCGCATCGCCGATCGTCGCATCGCCAGCCGTCTCGCCGCGCGAGGAGCGCGTCGGCATGCTTTTGGTCTTCCTGTCGGCGCTGATGTGGAGCTTCGGCGGCACCATCGCCCGCTTCATCACTGTCGGTGACAGCTGGACGGTCATTTTCTGGCGATCCGTCTGGGCAGCCGCCTTCCTGGTCTGCTTCATGGTCTGGCGTGACGGCTGGCGTGGCACGTTGAAGCTGTTCCACGACATGGGTCTGCCCGGCCTTGCCGTCGGGATCTGCTTTGCCACCGCATCGACCGCCTTCGTCGTGGCGCTGGCCTACACCACCGTCGCCAACATCCTTTTGATGCAGGCAGGCGTGCCGTTGCTGGCGGCGCTGTTTGCCTGGGCGTTGTTTCGCGAAAGGGTCGGTGTCGCCACCTGGGTGGCAATCGCCGCCGTCATCACCGGCGTCGCCATCATGGTGTCGGAATCGCTGGATGGCGCCGTCTCGCCCATAGGCGATGGGCTGGCGCTGTTGATCGCGGTCATGTTCTCGGTCGCCACCGTCATCACCCGGCGGTTTTCCGGCGTGCGCATGACGCCGGCGACGTGCCTCGGCACCATGCTCGCGGCCGGCTTTGCCGTCTCGCAGGCATCGACCTTCACCGTGTCAGTCAGCGACATGGGCTTTCTGTTTGCCTTCGGCGTGGTCAATCTCGGCCTCGGTCTCGCCTTCTTCGCCACCGGCGCACGGTTGATCCCGGCGGCCATCGCGGCTCTGCTCGGCACGTTCGAGCCGATCCTCGGCCCGATATGGGTCTGGCTCATCCATTCCGAGGTGCCGTCGGGGCGCACCATCATCGGTGGCGCGGTGGTGGTCACGGCGCTGCTCGTCCATATCGGGCTCGAATTCAAGCGCCAGGCACGGCCCGAACGCGCAGGGGTCACCGGGGTGCCGTCGCCTAATTGAAGCGGCCTGCAGCTTTGCCATTGACAACGTCGCTGCAGCACGGGCAGGCTGGGAATACGGCAACAACAAGACAGGCGTATCTTGCCAAGTCTCCCAGCCGGTCCGATCGGGACCGGACCATATCGTCGTATCTCTGCCCGCGCCACGGCGAAAGCCTATGACGGTATTGGCACGCCTCCCAGGCCGCCTCAGGGGCATCCAGCCATCTCATCGAACCGCCTGCATGGTCTCGGCAGTTCGCGCTTGTCGCCCCTTGGAAAGCTCAATAGTCTGAAGAAAATGCCGGTCGCGCTGATATCGCGACGAGCCGGTGAAGGAACACTCATCAAAGGAGAATAGCATGATCCGCAAAGCGCTCTGGCTTTCGGCAACCTCGGCATTCCTGACATTGTTCACCGTCGGCGGTCACGCCGCGGATCGTGTCGTCAACGTCTTCAACTGGTCGGACTATATCGACAGTTCGATCATCGACGATTTCACCAAGGAAACCGGCATCAAGGTCGTCTATGACACCTTCGATTCCAACGAAATCCTTGAGACCAAGCTGCTTGCCGGCGGCAGCGGCTATGACGTCGTCGTGCCCAGCGGCAATTTCCTTGCGCGCCAGATCCAGGCCGGCGTGTTCCAGAAGCTCGACAAGTCGAAACTGCCCAACATTTCCAACATGTGGGACACGGTTACCGAGCGAACCGCCAAATATGACCCCGGCAACGAATACTCGGTCAACTACATGTGGGGCACGGTTGGCATCGGCTACAACATCAAGAAGGTGCAGGCGGCGCTTGGCACTGACAAGATCGACAGCTGGGACGTCTTCTTCAATCCCGATAGCCTGGCCAAATTGAAGGACTGCGGCGTCTACGTGCTGGACTCGCCGGCAGATATCATCCCGGCGGCGTTGAAATATCTCAACCTCGACCCGAACAGCACGTCACCCGATGATATCGCCAAGGCCGAGGAGACCTTGCTCAAGGTGCGGCCTTACATCAGGAAGTTCCATTCCTCCGAATACATCAACGCGCTCGCCAACGGTGATATCTGCCTGGCGGTCGGCTGGTCGGGTGACGTGTTCCAGGCCCGCAACCGCGCGGTCGAGGCCAAGCAGGGCGTCGAAATCGGCTATTCCGTGCCGAAGGAGGGCGCGCAGATGTGGTTCGACCAGATGGCAATCCCCGCCGACGCGCCGCATGTGGCGGAGGCGCTCGAGTTCATCAACTACATGATGAAGCCGGAAGTTATCGCCAAGTCGTCGAACTACGTGCTCTACGCAAACGGCAACAAGGCTTCGCAGCAATTCGTCGACAAGGCATTGTTGGAGGATCCTTCGGTTTATCCCGATGCCGAGACCATAAAGAAGCTCTACACCGTCTCGCCATACGATCCCAAGACCCAGCGCGTCATCACGCGCACCTGGACCAAGATCGTCACTGGCCAGTAAGCAATCCGACACGGTCCCGGCAGCCACCTGCCGGGACCGTTTCTACCTGGGGCAAGAAGCAAGAAAATCAGGACGGAGTGGGATATGAAATCGCTTGGCAGCATCCGCAGGGATTTTGCACCGTGGAACGACCCGAATGCCAAGCCGTACATCCAGTTCGACAACGTCACCAAGAAGTTCGGTGACTTCACCGCCGTCAACAATCTGTCTCTGACCATCTTCGAGCGCGAGTTCTTCGCGCTGCTCGGCGCCTCCGGTTGCGGAAAGTCGACGCTGCTCAGGATGCTCGCCGGCTTCGAGGAGCCGACAGCCGGCCGCATTCTGCTTGACGGCCAGGATCTGCGTGGCATCCCGCCCTACCGGCGGCCTGTCAACATGATGTTCCAGTCCTATGCGCTGTTCCCGCATATGACGGTCGAGAACAACATCGCCTTCGGTCTCAAGCAGGACGGCATGCCGAAGCCCGAAATCGCATCGCGCGTTGCCGAGATGCTGAAGCTGGTCAAACTCGAGCAGTTCGCCAAGCGCAAGCCGCACCAACTATCCGGCGGCCAGCGCCAGCGCGTCGCGCTCGCCCGCTCGGTCGCCAAGCGGCCGAAGGTGCTGCTGCTCGACGAGCCGCTCGGCGCGTTGGACAAGAAGCTGCGCGAAGAGACGCAGTTCGAACTGATGGATTTGCAGCAGAACCTCGGCCTGACCTTCGTCGTCGTCACCCACGACCAGGAAGAGGCGATGACCATGGCCGATCGCATCGCCATCATCGACAAGGGCGAGGTGATGCAGGTGGCAACGCCGGCCGAAGTCTACGAGGCGCCGGGATCGCGCTTCGTCGCCGGCTTCGTCGGCAATGTGAACATGTTCGAGGGCAAGATCGCGCGTGGCGAGGCCGGCAGCGCCAGCATCGATGCCGGCAACGGCCTCACCATCCGCACCGACAATGCCGGCACCGCCGGCGCCGGGACGGCCGTCACCTTCGCCATCAGGCCCGAAAAGATCAAGGTGTCGTCGAAAAAGCCGGCCGAGGCGGTCAACGCCATCGAGGGCGAGGTCTACGACATCGCCTATCTCGGCGACATGACCGTCTACCATGTCAGGCTGGACGACGGCCAGGTGGTGCGCGCGAGCACCATGAACGCGGCCCGTATCACCGAGGATCCGTTGAGCTGGAACGACCGCGCCTGGGTTTCCTTCCGGCCCGATGCCGGCGTCGTGCTGACGCGGTAGGGGCGACCATGTCGAGCGCCGCCGTCACCACCTCATCAGCCTCTCCGGCATCCAATGCCGGCAAATCCATCCTTGCCAGGCTGGGTGCTGCCTTCGTTGGCCGACTGGTCATCATCATCCCGTATGTCTGGCTGCTGTTTTTCTTCCTCATTCCGTTCGTCATCGTCTTCAAGATCTCGCTGTCGCAGACGGCAATCGCCATTCCGCCCTATACGCCGGCGCTCGATTTCAGCGGCGGCATTTCCGGGTTCCTGGCTCAGCTGAAGCAACTCAGCCTCGACAATTACGCCTGGCTGACGCAGGACGCCCTCTACTTCAACGCCTATGTAACCAGCGTCATCATCGCCGCGGTCTCGACGGTCCTGACATTGCTCGTCGGCTACCCCATCGCCTATGGCATGGCGCGCGCGCCGGCGACGATCCGCCCGACCTTGCTGATGCTGGTGATCCTACCGTTCTGGACCTCGTTCCTGATCCGGGTCTACGCCTGGATCGGCATTCTCAAGCCCGAAGGGCTGCTCAATCAGCTGCTGCTCGCCACCGGCGTCATCCACCAGCCGCTGATCATCCTCAACACCTATACGGCGATCTTCATCGGCATCGTCTATTCCTACCTGCCGTTCATGGTGTTGCCGCTCTATTCCGCGCTTGAGAAGATGGACTATTCGCTGATCGAGGCAGCCAAGGATCTCGGCTGTCCGCCGACAAGTGCGTTCTGGAAGATCACCTTCCCGCTGTCGCTGCCCGGCGTCATCGCCGGCTGTCTGCTGGTGTTCATTCCGGCCGTCGGCGAGTTCGTCATTCCCGATCTGCTCGGCGGCTCGCAGACGCTGATGATCGGCAAGACGTTGTGGAACGAGTTCTTCGCCAATCGCGACTGGCCGGTATCGTCGGCCGTTGCCGTCATCCTGCTGTTGCTGCTGATCGTGCCGATCATGCTCTTCCAGCGGGCCCAGGCGCGCGCTCAGGAAATGGACAGGTGACCTCATGAACGCCACCTGGAGCCGCTTCAACATCACTTCGATCGTGCTTGGCTTTGCCTTTCTCTATCTGCCGATCGTGCTGCTCATCGTCTTCTCGTTCAACGAGTCGAAACTGGTTACGGTCTGGGGCGGTTTCTCGACCAAATGGTACGTCTCGCTGTTCCACAATCAGGGCCTCATGGACGCGACCTGGGTGACGGCGCGCGTTGGCCTGATCTCGGCCACGGTAGCGACCGTTCTCGGCACGCTGGCGGCACTCACCTTGACCCGCTACACGCGCTTCAAGGGCAGGGTGCTGTTCTCCGGCATGGTCTTTGCGCCGCTGGTCATGCCGGAAGTGATCACCGGCCTGTCGCTGCTGCTGCTCTTCGTCGCGGTCGGGCTCGACCGTGGCTTTCTCACCGTGACGCTCGCCCATATCACGCTGACCATGTGCTTCGTCGCCGTGGTCGTGCAGTCGCGGCTCATGACTTTCGACCGCTCGCTGGAAGAAGCCGCGATGGATCTTGGCGCAACGCCGGTGAAGACCTTCTTCCAGATCACATTGCCGGTCATCATGCCGGCGATCGTCTCCGGCTGGATGCTGGCTTTCACGCTTTCGCTCGACGATCTGGTCATCGCAAGCTTCACCTCCGGGCCGGGCGCGACGACGCTGCCGATGAAGATCTACAGCCAGGTTCGCCTCGGCGTGACGCCGGAAATCAACGCCGCCTGTACCATTTTGATCGCCGTCGTGGCGATGGGCGTCATCATCGCCTCGCTTGCCAACAAGCGGCGTGAGGTGCAGCGCCAGCTCGACGAGCAGGTGGCGCAGCGCGGGTGAAAGACAGAAGGCGCAGTGTCGCCTATTCCCCCGAAACGCCGCGGCTGATCGGGGAAATGAACGGCGTGCTCCAGGTTCCGCCGACGAAGAATGATGACTGGTTGGGACCTTGCTGGCCGTTGGCCTGCGTTGCCGCCTGGTCAGGCTGAATGACGCCGCCGGACAAGGCCAGTCCGCGCCCGGCGTAGGACGCGATGCCGGACAGCCAGATCTTGTACTTCGCTGAATTGGCCTCGGCCTTGTCGATCCGCGCCACGCCCTTCGAAATGGTGGCCTTGATCTCGGCACCGTCGATCGGCAATGTTCCGTCAGAGACATCGTCGAGCGCGAAGAAGCCGCCCTGTTCGGTATGTTTGAGGAAGGCCGGCAGGTTGAGCTTGCTCAACGCACCCGGCCCGAAGGTCGCCGAGACCGAGCCGTCGGCATTGTCGAAGATGGAATCCCAGGTTCTGCCCGGCCCCTTGAGGATCACCGAGACGGTGCCCGTGCCGACCGGCACCAGCCGCGTCATCCCTGCCGCCGTGCCGAATGCACCGCCGTCGATGTCGGACGCCAGAAGGCGGATTTCGACCTGTGAGCCTTCCGGCTTGCGATCGAAGCGAAGGCTGGTCTGGATGTTGCCGCCGAAGGCCGAGGCATCGGAGATGTCGAAGACGGACAGACCATCCTTGACCTGGGCCGTGGCGGCGACATCGGCGAGCTGGATAGGTCCCGCCGTGGCGTGGGCTGCCGACAGCCTCAGATCGAGATTGATCTTGTCGGCGAAACTTGTGTCGATTTCGCCGGGTCCCGCCCCTCCGGTCGGCACCAGCGGGGTGAAGGCTGACAGAAACGATCTGAGGTCGAGCGTGTCGAAGGCGAGCGTGCCGGAGATCACAGGTTGTGCTTCGCCAAGCGAGAGGTCCAGTGCACCCATCCCCGGATTGTTGTCGAGTGCAATTGCCGTGTTGTCGAACTTGACGCGCCCGCCGGTCGCGGTGATCTTGCTCGAAATGCTGACCGAGCCGATCGCTGCACCCGGAGCGATGCCGGCCTGCGACCATTCCAGGACACGCCGCAGCGAGGGTGCCGAGAACTTCGCCTGACCGTCGAAATAGGTATTTTCAGACATGCTGGCCGTGCCGTCGAACGAGAAGGTGGCGGGCGCCGCCTTAAAGGACAGCGTCAGCGGCGCCGTGCCGCCGGCAAACAGCACAAGCGGTCTGGCCGAGGCGACGTCCAGCGCGACGCTTTCGCCCCGCCAGATCCCTGTTGCCGACAGCGTCGCATTGCTGTTCATCGCCGCCCAATTCGCCTGACCGTTTAAACTGCTCAGGATCTCGACGTCCTTGCCGCCGATGGACGCTACCATTCGGCCGTCGCGAAACTCGACCGTGCCGAAGGTGTCGGTAGGCAGCTTGTCGAGGTCCGGCTTGGCGGGGTCGGCATTGACCACGCCGCGCGCCGTGTCGATGGAACGCGTGATGCGCCCGCCGGTGGGGACAGCGGGCAGGAAAAGGCCGGCAGGCGTGCGCTGGACCCGGATCGTCGGCCGCACCAGCCGCGCCGTCGAAAACACCACGTCGCCGCGCAGCGCCGCCATGGCGGAAAGGTCGACCTCGACCCGTTCTGCCTCGACCACAGGCGGCGCCTCGGTGTCGGTCCATTGTGAAAGCGTCACATCGGTCAGGATTGCCCGGAATGTCGGCCAGACCTCGATGCGCGGCGAACCGTCGATGGCGACCCGGAAGCCGCTCCACGCGCTCATTTCCCAGGCGATGCGGTCGCGCACGATACGGGTCGAGGCAATCAGCGGCAGGGCGGCAACGACCAGCGCGACGACGATCACGGCAGCGCCGATCGCCCATATTCCGCGCCGGATCATAGATGATGGCATATGGCCCCGTATGCTTCCATTCCGACAAATCGCCCGGCGGGTGTAACCCCGATCGTCACCACGACCCCGGTCGTCACCACGACCCCCAGTCATGACCACGACTTCCGGCCGCCACCACGACTTCAAGTTGTCACTACGACTTAGGGCTGAGGCATTTCAAGTCTTTATGGCCCGGCGATGGCATTTGCGCACATCTGGTCGCATCAGCCGAACAAAATCTTGCTCTGCTGCGCTGCGATATGCATAAGCGATGGCGACCGTGGAGGAACGATCATGGCTGCCGGACAACCGCTCTGGACCCCGACGCAAGACCAGATTGACGCAGCACCCTTGACCGCCTTCACCAAGGCCGCCGGAGTGAAAGCCGGCGTAGCGTTTTCCTCGTATTCGCAGCTTCATGCCTGGTCGGTCGAGGACCGTGAGGGGTTCTGGAGCCTGATCTGGGATTTCTGCGGCATCGTCGGCGACAGGGGCGATAACCTGCTCGTCGACGGCGACAAGATGCCCGGCGCTTCTTTCTTTCCCGATGCGACACTGAATTTCGCTGAGAATCTGCTGAAGAAGACCGGCTCAGGCGACGCAATCGTGTTTCGCGGCGAAGACAAGGTCGAGCGCCGGCTGTCCTGGAACGCGTTGCACGCGCTGACCTCGCGGCTGCAGCAGCTTTTCCTGTCGCTCAAGGTGAAGAAGGGCGACCGCATTGCCGCCATGATGCCCAACATGCCGGAGACCGTCGCCGCCATGCTGGCCGCGGCCTCGATCGGTGCCGTCTGGTCGTCTTGCTCTCCCGACTTCGGCGAGCAGGGCGTGCTCGACAGGTTCGGCCAGATCGAGCCCGTCGTCTTCATCGCGCCGGATGGCTATTGGTACAATGGCAAGGCGATCGAAGTCGCCGACAAGATCGCCGCGGTCGCGGCCAAGCTCGGCACTGTCCGCAAGATTCTGGTCGTCGATTATCTCGGCACATCGACTGATGTCGCCGGGACCATCGACAAGGCGGTAGCGCTGGAAGAGGCGCTGTCGCCCTTCGTCGGCAAGCCCGTTGCCTTCGAGCCGCTGCCGTTTTCGCATCCGCTCTACATCCTGTTTTCGTCGGGAACGACCGGCATTCCCAAATGCATCGTCCATTCGGCCGGCGGCACGCTGATCCAGCATGTCAAGGAACACCGGCTGCATGCTGGTCTCACCGATGGCGACCGCTTCTTCTACTTCACCACCTGCGGCTGGATGATGTGGAACTGGCTGGTGTCGGGGCTCGCTTCGGGGGCCACGTTGCTGCTCTATGACGGTTCGCCCTTCTACCCCGACGGCAGTGTGCTGTTCGATTTCGCCGATGCCGAGAAGATGACGTTCCTCGGCACCTCGGCCAAGTTCATCGATTCCGTGCGCAAGGCTGGCCTCAAGCCGATCCGCACGCATGATCTGGCCACTGTGCGGGCAATCTCCTCCACCGGCTCGCCGCTATCGCCGGAAGATTTCCGCTTCGTTTATGACGGCATCAAGAAGGACGTGCATCTGGCTTCGGTCTCCGGCGGCACCGACATCGTCTCCTGCTTCGTGCTCGGCGTGCCGACGCAGCCTGTCTGGACCGGCGAGATCCAGGGACCCGGCCTTGGCCTTGCGGTCGATGTCTGGGACGATGACGGCAGGCCGGTCCGGCAGGAGAAGGGCGAGTTGGTCTGCACCAAGGCTTTTCCGGCGATGCCGATCGGCTTTTGGAATGACCCCGAGGGCAAGAAGTACCGGGCGGCCTATTTCGAGCGCTTCGACAATGTCTGGTGTCACGGCGATTTCGCCGAATGGACCGCGCATGGCGGCCTGATCATCCATGGCCGCTCCGACGCCACGCTCAACCCGGGCGGCGTGCGCATCGGCACGGCGGAGATCTACAACCAGGTCGAACAGATGCCGGAGATTCTGGAAGCGCTGTGCATCGGCCAGGACTTCGACAACGACGTGCGCGTCGTACTGTTCGTGCGCCTGGCCGCCGGCGCGCAGCTCGACGAGAATCTGGAAAAACGCATACGCGCTAAGATCCGCAGTGGCGCCAGTCCCCGCCATGTCCCGGCCAGGATCGTTGCCGTGTCGGATATTCCCCGCACCAAGTCGGGCAAGATCACCGAGCTTGCTGTGCGCGACGTGGTGCACGGCCGCGCCATCAAGAACAAGGAAGCGCTCGCCAACCCGGAAGCGCTCGACCTGTTCAAGAACCTGCCACAGCTGGCCGAGTGACCGCCAATGGATGTCGCTCCAGAGGAGCCACTGTTGGAGGCAACGAGATGGGTGAAAAAGGCCTTTCCAGCATGGTTAACGAAATATCACGCTAGAATTTACCTAGATTTCATGAGTGGTACACATTCGTAAATTTTCCGGAGCCCCGGTAAGGAGTTGTTAAGGTCCGGCGTCGATAGTCGCAGGTAACTTGAGGGAGAAATCCCGTTCCTCAGCCCCGAGGATCCGAATTCGCTCAAGCCCCCGTTGTGACAGCAATCCCATCTCTTAAGGCGTCCTTTGGGCGCCTTTTCTTTTTATCGGGACCGAACCGCGGAGAGGGCTGACCTATTCCGCGAGCACACGGGTCGACGGAAAAGCGACCTCGACCAGAGTGCCTTCGCCCGGTGTCGAATTGATGGTGAACCGGGCACGGTTGGCTTCCACCATCGCTTTGGTCAACGGCAGTCCAAGCCCGGTCCCGTCGCCGCGTCCGCGCTTCAGCGCGTTGATCTGCTTGAACGGCTTCAGCGCCTGCTCGATCTCGGCATGGCTCATGCCGATGCCGGTGTCGCGCACCCGCATGACGACGTCGCCCGAGGTCTCATAGGCGGTCGAGACGATCACCTGGCCGCCGGCCTGAGTGTAACGGATGGCATTCGACAGGATGTTGAGCGCGATCTGGCGCACGCTGCGCAGGTCGGCCACCACTTCCGGCAGCCGCGAAGCGAAGCTGGAGCGGATGATGACCCGTTCGCGGTTGGCCTGCGGCTGCATCATCGCCACCGTCTCGGCCAGCGTGTCGTTGAGCGACACCGCCTCATAGGCCATCTCCTGCTGGCCAGCCTCGATCTTGGAGATGTCGAGCAGGTCGTTGACCAGGTCGAGCACATGATTGCCCGAGCGGTTGATATCGCGCAGATAGTCGCGGTAGCGGTCGTTGGCGACAGGTCCGAACTTCTCGTCGACCATCAATTCCGAAAAACCGATGATGGCATTGAGCGGGGTGCGGATCTCGTGGCTGATGCGGGCCAGGAAATCGGTCTTCTGCGAGGACGCGCGCTCGGCCACCGCACGTGCCTGCGTCAAGTCCTCTTCGGCCCGCTTCCACTGCGTGATGTCGCGAACGACGGCGCAGAAGCCGCTGTCGTTGGGCAGCCGGCCGATGGTCATGAACAGCGGAATGAAGCGTCCTTGCGACTCGCGCCCGATCACCTCGCGGCCGTCGTTCATGACACTCGCCACGCCGGGTTCGGACAGTCCGTTGAGATAGTCGCGCGCCGCGCGCTGGCTTTCGATCGCAAACAGCGAGGCGAACGGCTTGCCGGTCACATCGTCGCTGTCGAAGCCGAACAGCGCTTCCGCAGGCCGGCTAATCGATCGGATGGTGCCGTCACGGCCGATCAACACGACGCCGTCGGTGGCGGTGTCGATAATGGTGCGCATCTCGGCGATGCGCGCCTTGAGTTCGGAAATATCCGGCTGCGTCTGCTCGTCGCCAACCACATGCAGGCTCGCCGGCGCATCATCCTCGCCGGAGCGTCGCACGACCAGCATCAGCGCCTTGCCGTCGCGCCAGGGGACCGAGCGCAAAATGGCCTCGATCGGGAATTCCTGTCCGTCACGCGTTTTCAGCCGCAGCGCGCGATCGGTGCCGTCGGAAACGCCGTCGTCGGCATAGGGGTCGGCAAACAACGCGCCGAGGCCGCCGGCATCCGCCAGATCGTCAAGCGCCTCGTAACCCGTCAGGCTGAGGAATTCCTCATTCGCATAGTGCAACCGGTCCCCGGAATGGATGAGCAGCGGCACGGGCAGCTTGCCGAGCAGCGACGTGTCCGGAGCCTTGTGTTCATCTCCGGCGGAAAACGCCGACGGCACGAACCCTTCGGCCTTGAGCGGCGGAACCTGCAGGCGAGGGCGCTCGAGGGGTATTTCCGCAGAGACGCCTGCGGTTTCCTCGCCAACCGTCTGCTCGTCGGGCGACGCGGCTTCCTCGTCGGGCTGCGCCCAATCCTCATTGTCTTCGGCATCGCGAAAATCCGCCGACGTCATGCTGTCGTCATCGAGGCCATCATGTGTCGCGTCAGTGGATTCAGGCTCTTCGCCGGGCGAAACGGCAGCTGTGTTCTCTGGTTCCGCCGCCACGGGGCCACGTTCGTCATCTTGGCCGGCATAGTCGAGCAACGAGCCCGTCACATTCACCCCCGAGCGGGCGTCACGAGGGGCTTCGTCCGCGTGACCGTCAAGCCGTGCCAGATCCCGGTCGTCTTCGGCATCGACATCGGATGCCTCGACCGGTTCGTTCTCTGGCCCTGACGCAGGGATGCCGTCGGTGCGCATCGGGTCGTCGGACGCATTGACCGGAGCCTCGGTCTCCGCTGCCGATGCCTCCACAGTCTCGGTCTCTGGCGGCCCGACCGGAGCGCTATCCTTCTTCAGCCGCTCGCCGATTTCGCGGAACGCGCTGCGTTCCAGGGTCGACAGGCCCTTGTCGTTGGCAGGCTGGCGATGTTCGGCGAGCCGGATCACCTTATCGGCAAAGCGCCGCTCCTGTTTCGGCACGATGGTCAACGCCGGCACCTCGCCCTTGAACGGATCCGATGCCTGCGTGTCCTCGGTCTTGGGCTCTTCGGCGTTCGGCTGTTCGGGCGCGGGTTGGATGACTTGCGGTTCCGGCGTTGCCGGCGCCTGGCTATTGGGCACCAGCGCCATGCCGATGGCCTCCGGATCGACGACCGCGTCGCTGGCGCGGGCGACGCCGAAGCCGCGGAAACCCTCGAAGGCGCGGCTGCGGCCATAGACAGGCAGCGCCGCCAGGTCGACCGGTATCTTCAGATCGGTGCCGACGACCGGCCACAGCACGGAGCGCCCGGACCAGGTATCGCGCCGTTCGAGGAGCCCTGATATCTCGCCGGAGGGGTCGAGGCCGAATGTAGCGGCGACATCCCGGAAGCGGCGGCCGATCACGTCGGCCGCCGGCTTGCCGACGATGTCGGCGAATTCCGGCGACAGCGCGCTGAACTTGCCTTCGGCATCGGTGCGCCAGACGAAGCGCACCGGCGCCGCGGCGCGGTCTATCGCCGAGACGGTCGTCGGCGTGGCCGTGGACTGGACTTCCAGGGCGGCCGGCTCTTGAGGCGCTTCAGGTCCGGACGCGGCAGGTCGCGGCGCCTGTTGCCCTCCGTCCTCGCCGGCGTTGAAGTACCAATGGTCGT
>NZ_RZRK01000729.1:0-3035 GCF_003997835.1 Mesorhizobium sp. M7A.F.Ca.CA.004.12.1.1 | reverse complement strand
CCACCAGCGCGCATCATATTCGCGAAAGCCGGATGGCTTGATCAGCGCTTCGGTTTCGAATTCGAAACTGTTGGGCCGGGCGTCGCCAACGATGCTGAAAGACAAGACTGGAAACTCCGAATGGCAGAAATTACGAATTGTCGAGGGCTGCGGCTTAGCACACAAGGCTTTAGGCCACGTTTATTCCGGAAGGGAATCCGGGCCTTTCGGGCAATGCTCGACGAAAGCCGACGAAATGCGACAGAAGTGCCGCCGTGCCGCTTGCAGGAACCAAGTGTGGCGGCTATAAGCCCGCGGTCTGGTCACGGAGTGTAGCGCAGCCTGGTAGCGCACCTCGTTCGGGACGAGGGGGTCGCAGGTTCAAATCCTGCCACTCCGACCAGAGAAAACAAAGAGTTAGCGCATCCCGACTTCGGCGCTCCACCTGCCCCTCAAGCGAGACTACTCGCGTCCCCCGTCAGTCGGATGGGCGAATTTCTATTCGCCGTGCCTCTGTGACTCGGCCGACAGCGATGCCTCTTGCACTGGACAGTAACCAGACGGTCCAACCGGCCGCCTGATGCCTTCATGCCTGCGCTCGCGGACAGATCCCGGAAAACATCTCAACTGGTACGCGCGTTTCCGCTCAGCGGAGGCCAAAAAAGCTCAAGATCGCTATCACGATGACTACAGCTCCAACGAGCCAAATGATGTTGTTCATGATCTCTCTCCTGCTGCCTGGGGAAGCCCGCGCCTCTGGCGGAGAACGCGGGCCGACCAGCCTTTGCCGACTGATCTGCAGCAGACCACCAAATCGTGATCCCGGCTGCGAGAAATAAACCATCAGGCACGCCTAATGTTCCGTCGTGCGTCCCATGATCATAGGCGCCGGCATCATCACCACGACAGCACTGTCGTGACAGGTTTCGTCCTAACCCATCGGCACCATCCCGTGGTGATCGAACGACGGGTACCGACGCAGGAATCCGGCCCCGATTCTTGATGGGAGTCGGGTCTTGATGGGAGTGGGGCCACGAGAGGCCTTTGGCACGCATCCCAATCACGCCCGCAACCAGACTTAAGTCCAGCCCCTGCCCGACCGAAGTCCAGGTTGGAAACGCTTGCCCTTGCCCCAAATTCGGGTGGTGGGCGAAAATGATCAATGAAAAACTAAAGAGCAGCAGCATGTCGAACCGTGAGACCAAGAAATCCCATGCCCTTGGCATGCGGATGACAGAGATCAAAGCCAGGATGCAGGAAGCCCAGATTACCGAAGACGAGATGAAGACCTTCCAGAAGGTCGCGGCCATCATGGAGGGCGACGAGGGCCTAATCGAGGTTGACGACCTGATTGCCGCGTCATTCCTCACCGACACGACGCTGAACAGCCAGAAGCGTTAAGCGACCATGCCGACGATTAGCAGACTTTTTGATTCCCCCGCCGATGCGGCGCGGGTCGCCAGCGACTTGGTGGCGGCCGGAATTCCTCGCGTACAGATCGCCATCATCGGGCCTTACAATAACGAGGCGGGATCTCTTAGGGTTTCCGCTTTGGGATCGTTACTTGGCGCTGCCGCCGGCGTGTTGGCCTGCCTGAGCGCCGTTGCGGCCCATGGCATCAATCCTCTTGCTGCGAGCGTGTTGCCAGCAGCGGTGGCTGGCGCGGTCTGCGGCGGCGTTGCCGGCGGTCTGTTTGGAACATTCGCCATGGCCGCCATGAAGGCGGATGATCAAGACGTTGCCGAGGGGGTGGTTCTGGTGATGGCGCATGTCGATGAAAATGACGCCGACATCGCTCAGACAGTGCTCGGCGGTTGCTCCCCGTCGACGTTCGTGGCCGAAGCAGCGTAGGAAAGGACCGCCCGACGTCGCCGGGACGGGCTCTCTGCGTTCACCAGTGATTGAACCCAACACGCGCCAGATAGCAATTCGAGTGGCAGAGAATGTTCCTGCGCCGGACGCAAAGGCTGGCCGGTGGCAGGTTTCTTCGCGGGCCGCATATTTTGACGAAAAGGTCCGTCGGCTTTAGGGTCGATGGACCTGATGGAGTCAGCCAAACGGCGGGCCGAGTGCGACATGAATTTGAATTCAACCACAGCCCCGCCCTTGATTCTTGTGATGACGCTGGTTCTCTTCACTGGCTGTTCATCGCTCGGCAGAACCGTCGATGCAGCGAAATACGATTCGATGACGTGCACCGACCTCAACAGGGCGATGGGAGACGTCGCCCGTGACATCTCGCAAACGGCAATCACGCGCGGCAAGGTGGCCAACACCAATGTTCCACGCTGGCTGCTCGGCGGCTCACGCGTGAAGACCGCGGTAGCCAACCGCGAAACAGCCAGGATCGACCGGCTTAAGCAGCAACAGGATGCCATTGCCGCTGTGCGAGCACGCAAGTGCCCCAGGTCCGCGAATTGAGCGGACAGCCAATGCCTCGGTGCGGAGCCCGGTTCAGGCGCTCAGGCGAAATCGCGTCACGTCGATCGCCGCGGCCATCAGCGTCTGTGTGTAGGCGTGCCGCGGATCGCTGAAGATCGCCTCAGTCGGCCCTTCCTCGACGATCTTGCCCTGTTTCATGACGATGATGTAGTCGGCCATGGCGCGCACGACCGACAGATCGTGGCTGATGAAGAGATAGGACAATTCGTGGTCCGCCTGCAGCTTGCGCAGCAGTTCGACGATCTGTTTCTGCACAGAGCGATCGAGCGCCGAGGTCGGCTCATCCAATACCACCAGCCTGGGCTTCAGGATCATGGCGCGAGCAATGGCGATGCGCTGCCGCTGGCCGCCGGAGAATTCGTGCGGGTAGCGATTGCGTGCGTTGGGGTCGAGGCCGACCTCGCGCAAGGCGTCGACCGCGCGTTGATCACGCTGCTTGCCCGAAAGATCAGGCTCATGCACCAGAAGTCCTTCGGTGATGACTTGGCCGACGGTCATGCGCGGCGAC
This sequence comes from Mesorhizobium sp. M7A.F.Ca.CA.004.12.1.1, assembly GCF_003997835.1. NCBI lineage: Bacteria > Pseudomonadati > Pseudomonadota > Alphaproteobacteria > Hyphomicrobiales > Phyllobacteriaceae > Mesorhizobium > Mesorhizobium sp. M7A.F.Ca.CA.004.12.1.1. The sequence continues at coordinate 106 of NZ_RZRK01000729.1, read as the reverse complement.
AGCGAGCCGAACGGATCCTGGAAGACGAGCTGCATCTGGCGCCGCAGCGGCCGCATCGCCTGCCTGTCGGCTTGGGAAATGTCGCGATCACCGAAACGGATAAGCC
>NZ_RZRK01000728.1:0-3038 GCF_003997835.1 Mesorhizobium sp. M7A.F.Ca.CA.004.12.1.1 | reverse complement strand
GCTTTCTTGTTCCTCGACCGTCGACAGGGTAGCAATTGGCGAAGCGCCGCAAAACATGATTGCCGCCTGAGAGATGACACTCCTGACATTCCGCTTCGCGCCCAGCCCCAACGGCGACCTGCATCTCGGCCACGCCTATTCGGCGCTGCTCAACCAGAAGCTGGCGGCACGGGCGCACGGACGCCTGCTGCTGCGCATCGAGGATATCGACACGACGCGCTGCACGCCGCAATTCGAGGCCGGCGTACTTGCCGACCTGAAATGGCTGGGGCTTGGCTGGGAAGAGCCGGTGCGCCGCCAGTCCGAGCATTTCGCCGAATACCAGGCGGTGCTCGAGCGGTTGATCGCGGAGGAACTCGTCTACCCCGCCTTCATGAGCCGTGGCGAGATCCGCGCCTTCATCACCGACAGCGAAAAGCGTGGGCGCGACTGGCCGCGCGATCCCGATGGCGTGCCGCTCTACCCCGCCGCGGACAAGGCGCTGCCGCTGAAGGAACGTCAGCGGCGGATAGTCGAGAATGCGCCCTTCGCCTGGCGTCTGGATGTCGAGGCCGCCATGGCGCGTGTCGGCAAGGACCTGTCCTGGACGGAGTATTCCGACGAGACGCTTTCCGCGACGCGCTCCGTGGAAGCCCGCCCGCAGGACTGGGGCGACGTGATCTTGGCGCGCCGTGACATCCCGACCAGTTACCACCTCGCCGTCGTCATGGACGATGCGCTGCAAGGCGTCAGCCACGTCGTACGCGGCCAGGATCTGTTTTCCGCCACCGGCGTGCAGCGCCTGCTGCAGCGACTCCTGGGGCTGCCGCAACCGGCCTATTTCCATCATCGCCTCATCCTCGGACCCGACGGCCGAAAGCTGTCGAAGAGCCTCCGTGACACCGGTCTTGCCGCGCTGCGCCATGCCGGCGCATCACCTGATGACATCAGACGGACGGTCGGGCTTTGACCAGGCGAGATCACCTGCCAAATGCGCCGGCCGTTGAATTTCAGTGATGTATGGATCAATGGTTTCGCTTTGCGCGTCGGGTTGAAGCGCATTAGAGCAGCGCCACGGTCAACTCTCCCCAGTACGGCGGCCTCCGGAACATGCACAGCATCAAGCGGTTCATCCCCGCCACCTTCGTCGTCTTGTGGGCCACCGGCTTCATCGGTGCGCGCTACGCCATGCCGTGGGCGGAACCGTTCACCTTCCTCGCCGCGCGTTTCGTCCTCGCTGCTATCCTGCTGGCCGTCCTGATGCTTGTGCTTGGCTCGAAAAGAGCCACCCGCCAGGAGGCGCTGCATGCCACCGGCGCCGGCATCCTGATGCATGGCGTCTATCTCGGCGCCGTCTTCTGGGCCATCCACAGGGGCATGCCGGCCGGCTTTTCAGCCCTCATCGTCGGCCTGCAGCCACTGATCACGGCGGTGCTTGCCGGTAAGTTTCTCGGCGAGGCGATCCTGCCGCGCCACTGGCTTGGCCTTGGCATCGGCCTCATCGGTATCGTCATCGTGCTGTGGCCGAAGCTCGGCGCGCTGGGCGGCGGCGTGACCGCGGCGACATTGACCGCCTCACTGGTCTCGGTGCTCGGCATGAGCGCCGGCACCATCTGGCAGAAGCGCTTCGCCTCCGGCGGCGACCTCGTCGCGGCGACCATGTGGCAATATGTCGGCGGTGGTTCGCTGATGCTCCTTGCCTCGCTCGCTTTCGAAACCCACACCGTCGTCATCAATGGCGAGCTGATCTTCGCCATGGCCTGGCTGGTGCTGGTGCTGTCGCTCGGCGCCATTTTCCTGCTGATGGTGATGATCCGCGACGGCGAGATGTCGAAGGTGGCGTCGCTGTTCTACCTGGTGCCGGCGGTGACGGCGGTCATCGCATGGGCCCTGTTCGACGAGCAGCTCAACGCCCTGCAGATCGTGGGCATGGCGATCACCACATTCGGCGTTGGCCTGGCAACGGCGCGGCAGACGAAGGGAAGAACTGTGGAATTGAGGAATTGAGGAATTGAGGAATTGAGGAATTGAGGAATTGAGGAATTGAGGAATTGAGGAATTGAGGAATTGAGGAAGAAGCACAGACAGCGCCGGATATGGCCCGCTTTTTCTCCAATCCTTCAGTTCTTCAATTCCTCAATTCTACCTGTCATCCCACCCGCGCACGTGCCTCCAGATAGCGGCTGATCGCAGCATTGAGCTCGCCGCCAAGGATGAAGATCGCCGAGACCATGTAGAGGAAGACCACGGCGATCATGATCGAGGCCAGGCCGGCATAGGTCGTCACATAGGACGAGAAGTGGTCGAGATAGGTGGCGAAGATGGTCGAACCGATAAGCCATGCCGCCAGCGTGAAGACGATGCCCGGCACCAGCGAGACGAAGCGGCGCTTGCCCGCCGGCAGCCAGAAATGCACGGCAAACAATCCGCCGACAATGACCGCCGAAGCGATGACGTAACGCCACAGCGTGATGGTGCCCATATAGGGCTTGATCCAGTCGATATGGGCTTCGGCGATCCGCGCCAGCAGCGGCGCGAACACCAGGAGCACGCTGATCGCCAGGAAACCGGCCGTGGCGATGAGAACGAAGATGATGCTCTGCACCCGGCGGTAGATGATGCCGCGCGTTTCCGAAACGCGATAGGCGCGGTTGAGCGACGTGCGCAGCGCCTCGATGCCGTTCGACGCAAAATAGGCAGCAAGCACCACACCATAGGTCAAAAGGTCGGTGCGCCGGACGGTCAGCACATTGAGCACTTCGCGCGCGATCGGCTTGGCGATCTGTTCGGGCCAGGTGTCGAAGACCAGATGCACGGCGGTGTCGGAGAACGCCTGCGCGCCCAGGAAGCTCGCCAGCGTCGTCGCGAAGATCAGGAACGGGAACAGTGCCATCAGCGATGTGATCGCCAGATGGCTGGCCATCGCCCAGCCGTCATCGGTGTTGAAATGGCCGAGCGCGTCGTAGAGGACCCGCTTGAGGGCTACGATCTTCCGCAACAAGAACCGCGCCCTCCAATTGTCTCCACGCCGGGAATATGGGAAGGGATTGCGGCAAATG
>NZ_RZRK01000727.1:0-3038 GCF_003997835.1 Mesorhizobium sp. M7A.F.Ca.CA.004.12.1.1 | reverse complement strand
TTCTTCGCCGGCGCCGGCTCGGTCGACCCGACGCTGCTGCCCGCCGATGCCACCCAAGCGCCGCAAGGTTCGATCGCCGAAGTGGCGCCTGCCCGCACCGCGCTCATGGCAACGATCGCCGAGCGCATATCCAGGCATGGCGGCGCTGGCCTGTTTATCGACTATGGCCATCTCCAGCCGGGTGTCGGGGACACGCTGCAGGCCTTGCGAAGCCACGATCACGAAGATGTGCTGGCCAATCCCGGTGAGGCCGACCTCACCTCCCATGTCGATTTCGCCGCCCTGGCCGCGATCGTGCGTGCACATGGCCTCGAAGCCCATCTGACGACACAGGGCGACTTCCTGCTCGGCATGGGCATCCTCGAGCGCGCCGGCCGGCTTGGCGCCGATGCCGGCCAGGCGGCGCGCGAAAGGATCGCCGGCGACGTCGAACGCCTCGCAGGGCCGCAAGCCATGGGCGAGCTGTTCAAGGTGCTTGCGGTACTGCCTCGCGGCGTGGCGGTTCGGCCCTTCGCCGGGGCGGATTGACTTTTTACCGCCGCCCCTCCCAATCTCCCGTCCGCGCTTTGCAGCGCCTGTTCTCGACCAAGCACCTTCTTCTTGACGAAACCGCCCACACGGACAACAACGCCCGCATGCTGAATCAGACCAAACCGGATCCCGTTCGGTCGCCGCTGCTGGACAAGGCGCAGGCACAAGGCATCCGCCACGGCTATTTCACCCGCATCGGCGGTGTCTCCGGCGGCATCTACCAGGGCCTCAACATCGGCACCGGATCGAATGACGACCAGGCGCTGGTCGCAGAGAACCGCGGCCGCGTCGCCGCCTGGATGGGCGTGCCGGCGAACCATCTGTTGACCGCCTGGCAAATCCATTCGCCCGACGTCATCATCGCCAGGGAGCCCTTTGCCGGCGAGCGGCCCAAGGCAGACGCCATCGTCACCGACCGGCCGGGCATCGCCATCGGCGCTTCGACCGCCGATTGCGGTCCCGTGCTGTTCGCGGATGCTGAGGCGCGCATCATCGGCGCCGCGCATGCCGGCTGGAAAGGCGCGTTCACCGGCGTGCTCGAAAACACCATCCTGGCGATGGAAAGCCTCGGCGCCCGGCGCCAAAACATCATCGCCGTGCTAGGCCCCTCCATCGGCCCTGATAACTACGAGGTCGGCCCGGAATTCGTCGCCCGCTTTGTCGAAGCCGATGCCGAAAATATCCTCTATTTCGCGCCGTCCGCCAATGCCGGCCATGCCATGTTCGACCTCAACCGCTACACGGTTGACCGGCTGGCCGAGGCCGGCGTGACGGCTGAAGGCCTCGACCGCTGCACTTACGCCGAGGAAGGCCTGTTCTACTCCTACCGGCGCACCACGCATCGCAAGGAGCCCGATTACGGCCGGCAGGTTTCGGCAATCGTCTTGGAGAGGGAATAATGGCGCTGCATTTTGAACGATCTGAATTTGACGCGCGGCGCGACCGGCTGATCATCGAGATGGCCGAAAAAAAGCTTGATGCCATCCTGCTGTTCGCGCAGGAAAGCATGTACTGGCTGACCGGCTACGACACGTTCGGCTTCTGCTTCTTCCAGTGCCTGGTGGTGAAGGCCGACGGTTCGATGGTGCTGCTGACCCGCTCGGCCGACCTGCGCCAGGCGCGTCAGACCTCGATTATCGACAACATCGTCTTGTGGACGGACCGTAATGGCGCCAATCCGGCGGTCGACCTGCGCAATCTGCTCAACGAACTCGACCTGCTCGGCGCCCGCATCGGTGTCGAATACGACACCCATGGCCTGACCGCGTTCAATGGCCGCCGCCTCGACGAGCAGTTGCAGACCTTCGGCCAGATCGCCGATGCGTCCGGAATTGTCGGGCGGCTGCGCCTGTTCAAGAGTCCGGCCGAGATCGCCAAGGCCGAGAAGGCCGCCAATCTCTCCGACGACGCGCTCGACGCGGCGCTGCCGCTGATCAAGCAAGGTGGCGACGAAGCCCTGATCCTGGCCGCCATGCAGGGTGCGATCTTTGCCGGCGGCGGCGACTATCCGGCCAACGAATTCATCATCGGCTCCGGCGTCGATGCGCTGCTGTGCCGCTACAAGGCCGGCCGCCGCAAGCTCACCAAAAATGACCAGCTGACGCTCGAATGGGCCGGCGTCTTCAACCACTACCACGCACCGATGATGCGCACGGTGCTGACCGGCAAGGTGTCGAAGCGCCATCAGGAATTGTTCGACGCCGCCCGCGCGGCACTCCTGGCTGTCGAAAAGGCGATGACGCCGGGCAACAGCTTCGGCGACGTCTTCGATGCGCATGCCCGCACCATGGAGGCACACGGCCTGACCAAGCACCGGCTGAACGCCTGCGGCTATTCGGTCGGCGCCCGCTTCACCCCGTCCTGGATGGACATGCCGATGTTCTACCAGGGCAATCCCGAACCGATCGCGCCCAACATGACGCTGTTCGCCCATATGATCATCATGGACTCCGATACCGAGACGGCGATGACGCTTGGCCGCACCTACCTGACCACCGAATCCCAGCCCAAGCCGCTGTCCCGCCATGATCTCGACTTGATCGTACAGTGAATCCACAATGGGAGGCGTTCTTCGCCAAGGAGTTAGAAGGCAAATGAGACGATCGCATGTGACGACCGTGTCATTGCTTGTGGCATTGGCTCTTGCCGCCTGCACCAACGCAAAGGACGTGCTCGAACCGTCGGCGATCACTCCGCCGGCGACGTCGACCCAGACGCTGCCCGCCACCAGCACGGCGGGCGCTCCCGCAACCACCGCCGCACCGGTCACATCAGCCCAAAGCGCTGCCATCCTGTCGAAGACCCGCCTGCAGATCGCGCCGATCGTCGGCGCTTCGGTGGAAGCCGCGACACCTCTTACGGCGGAGTTGCAGACCCGCGCCAGGCAGCGCGGTATCACGCTCGCCGGCAGCGCCGACCAGACCGTGACACATGTGCTGAAGGGCTATTTCTCGACGATGTCGGAAGGCGCCGACACCACCGTCATCTATGTCTGGGATGTCTATGAC
>NZ_RZRK01000726.1:0-3046 GCF_003997835.1 Mesorhizobium sp. M7A.F.Ca.CA.004.12.1.1 | reverse complement strand
CCATTGCCTCCGGCGTCGGCAGCGAGCGCTGGACGTCGTCGAAGCTGGGACCTGCCAGGGCCGGAGTAGCCTTTGCCGTCAGCGCCGCGGCCATCGGCCTCAGGCCGAAGAAGGCGACCAGGAACACCACGACGATGAAGGCACCGGCATTGATCATCGTGCCGGCATGCTGGCCGATCGAATCGAGCATTCCCGCCTGCGGGATCGCCTCGCCATCCAGGCCGTCGATGAACTCGACCGCCGAGACGTCGATGATGTCGCCGCGCTTTTCGTCAAGGCCGGTAGCGGACGTGACCATCTTCTGGATCTCGGCGACGCGCTTGGCGATCTGCTCCGGCGTGGCGTCCTTGCCGAGGATGGCCGTCAGCCGTTGCTGATTGACGACCACGGCAATCGACATCTTGGTGACGGTGTAGCCGTTTGAGACCGTGGCGATCTTCTTGGAATTGATCTCGTAGTTGGTGATCTCTTCCCTGCGGTCGTTCTGCGAGGAGGATTGCGGACCATCGGTGGCGGTTGCCTGGGTCTCGGGCAGGTTCTGCTCGACGCTGGCCGGAGTGGAAGCCTGCTTCTGGTTGTTGTTCTCGTTGGCCCGCACCGACTGCACCGAGCGTTCGACGCGGGAATTCGGATCGAAGATGGTCTCTTCCGTCTGGCGGGTGTCGGTGTTGACCTCGGCCTTGACGCTTGCGCGGAAATTGTCGGGGCCGAGATAGGCCGTCAGCGCACGGCGGATGTTGTCTCCGATCTGCGCCTCGACGGTCTGCTCGACGCCGAGCGTGCGGGCGGCGCTGGTGTTGGAAGGATCGTCGCCCGCGGCCAGCAGATTGCCGCTGGAATCGAGAACAGTCACCTTGTCTGCCGACAGGCCGGGAACGGCGGCGGCGACGAGATGGCGGATCGACATGGCGCTCTTCTCGGCGTCGATGCCGGCGTAGCGGATGACCACGGAGGCCGAGGGCTGCTGCTCGTCGCGGCGGAAATTGGCCCGTTCGGACATGACGATGTGGACCCGCGCAGCCTTGATGCCCGATATGGACTGGATGGTGCGGGCGATCTCGCCTTCCAGCGCCCGCACGCGGGTGATCTGCTGCATGAAGGAGGTGAGGCCGAGCGAGCCGACATTGTCGAACAATTCGTAGCCGGCATTGGCGCTGGTCGGCAGGCCCTTTTCGGCAAGCAGCATGCGGGCCTGAGCGGTGGTGCCGGCCGGCACCAGAACCGAGGTTCCATCGGCGCCGACATCGAAGCCGATGCCGGCTTCGCCCAGCACCAGGCCGATCTGGTTCACGTCGGCGCGGTCTAGTCCCACATAGAGCGTGTCATAGGCGGGGCGGTTGAGATAGACCGAGGCGATGCCGATGACGCCCATCACCAGAACGGCGATGCCCGCCAGCATGGCGAGGCGCTTCACGCCAAACCCGCGGAGATTCGAGATGATGCTCTGGATCTGTTCCGGCACGGTTCAACGACTCCCAGCATGATTGTCCGCCGGAACTCTAGTCTTCGAAGCTTGTGCGAAAATGAAATCGGGCCGCGCTGGCGGCGCGGCCCGATTATCTGATGGAAAGGACGGCGCCGGTGGCGCCCGTGATCAGCTCTTGAACAGAGACAGGATCGACTGCGAGGCGCTGTTGGCGATCGACAGCGCTTGAACGCCGAGCTGCTGCTGAACCTGCAGTGCCTGGAGCCGGGTCGATTCCTTGTTCATGTCGGCATCGACAAGCTGGCCGACGCCGCGGTCGATGGAGTCCATCAAACTCTGGGTGAAGGTCTTCTGCAGGTCAATGCTGCTCTTGGCGGAACCGAGGATGGTGGCGGAGTCGGTCAGCTGGGCCATGACGTTATCGATCCTGTTCACCATCTGCGTGATGATGTCGTCGGTAATGCCTGGTGCCGTGATATCGAGGTTGTAGGCGGAGATATTGTCGACCTTGGCGACCGCTCCCGCCGCCGTCTGGCCGGCGGTGTTCGCGGCGATGTCCGTTCCTCCGCCCGCGATCACGCCCGCATAGGCGTTGTCGTACAGGGTCTGGGCGGCGCCCGTGGAATAGATGGACGTCTGGCGATCGAGGGTTCCGTAATTCTTGACCTCGGCGGCGAGGCCGTAGTCGAAAAGCTTGGTGCTCTCGACATCGATATCGATCGTCCCGATCGAGATGGCGCCGGATGAGGAACGATTGAATGAGGACACGATCTGGGAGTCGGGCTGGACGCCGTCATTGGCGGCCGCAACCTGCTTTGAGGTCACCGCTAGGAAGTTCGAGCCTGAAAAGGTGGCCGCATCGGCGAACGACTTCATCTGCGCCTGAAGCGCTTTGATCTCGGTCTGCGTCTTTGCCTTGGCTGCGTCCGTCTGGCCGACGGTCGAAAGCAGCTTGGTCTTGATCTGGCCGATCGTTGTCAGCACATTGTTCATGCCGGTGTAGGCGGTGTCGACTTTCGAGGCGCCGAGGCCGAGTGCATCCTGCACCGTCGACAGGGCCTGGTTGTCGGAGCGCATCGTGGTGGCGATCGACCAGTAGGCCGCGTTGTCCGAAGCTTGCGAGACACGGTAGCCCGTCGATATGCGGGCCTGTGTCTGCTCGAGTGACTTGTTGGTGGCGCTGAGGCTTTGAAGCGCGGTTAACGCCGCGGCGTTGGTCATGATACTCGCCAAGAAAGTCGCTCCTTCTCAAAGGCCGGCATGCTCAGACATGCCGGATAGCCTGCTTCAACCGTGGTATCGTGCCAGTAGGGCCGATTCGCCAACCGTTGTAAGCTATTGGTTAACCATAATTAGCGGGACATGGTTAACAGCCTGTTAAACGCGGCCTTTCGAGAGTTAACGACAGAGCGTTGCGCGCGGTCCGAGCAAACGAAATCGGGCCGCGCTTTTGGCGCGGCCCGATTTTAGTGCAAGTTGGCGGATGCGATTAGCCGCGGAAGAGCGACAGGATCGACTGCGACGAACCGTTGGCGATCGACAGCGCCTGGATGCCGAGCTGCTGCTGGACCTGCAGGGCCTGGAGGCGGGTCGATTCCTTGTTCATGTCGGCATCGACGA
>NZ_RZRK01000725.1:0-3059 GCF_003997835.1 Mesorhizobium sp. M7A.F.Ca.CA.004.12.1.1 | reverse complement strand
GTGCATCAGGTGCCAGAGACCGCATCGCGGCGAGTTCTTGCCTCAGCCGGGCGATATCGGGCGACACGTCGAGCCCGGGCTCGGGCCGAGACACCGACACGCGGGCGCTCATCCTGATGTCGAGCGCGTCATGCGCGTCGCGAAAGGCGATCGAGGTGACGTTGTTGCCGAAGAAATCGGAAAAGTCGGAACGTTCGTTGGGTGCCGGCGCAAAGGACAGGGATGCGGCGATGACACGCTGCACGCCTGATATCGTCGACGGCAGTACGCGCACCTGATGACGACCGCCGCCGGCCGCCGCAGCGTAATCGTAATGCAGATGAAGCCTGATGTCGTAGAGCATGTTCTATTTTTCTGCCTTTGCGCAGGTTCTTGTCGCAAAACCCGTGCGACACTTTTGCGGAACCTGCTTAGCCGAAATAGGCTTTGGCGAGGCTGTTGTAGAGGCCGCCGATTTCATAGGCGAGGTCGTCCAGCGCCTTTGCCGTCATATCCGAAGGCTCCTTGATGGCGATCTGGGTGTTGAGCTGCAGGATTTCCTTCGCCGCCGGCGACATTTGTCCCTCCCCGCCGAGCGACGGCAACAGGCCGATTTCGGCCTTCAGCCTTTCGAGCTGGAACAGGATGGAGCGCGGATTGAGCGGATCGAGCGCCAGCAGGTCGATCACCGTGCGCCGACCGGCCTGCACCGGATATTGGCGGCGATGGGTCATCACGCTGTCGCCGATTTCCAGCATCATGTCCAGCGCGCCGTCCGGCGCCTTGGCGCTGGTCAGCCGCGACAGCGTGCGGGAGATCTGGATACCGCGCTCCAGCCGGCGGCCGATCTCGAGGAAGCGCCAACCGGCGAAGCGGTACATGTTCTCGTGCAGCAGGCCGGAAAAGCCGGCGAGCTTGCGCAGGATGACCGTCATCGCCCGGGTCGCGTCGTCGCCGGGCGCGACCGTCGTTGCGAACTGATGGATGGTTTTCGACAGGTCCTTCAGCGCCAGCCAGCCATCGGGCGAGAAGCGGTCGCGGATCTGCCCGGCGCTGTAGACCGCACTATCCAGCGTGCCGATCAGCCCTGACGGGATCGCCGTCTCCACATCGATGCCGAAAGGTTCGAGATAATCCCTGATGTCGGCGAGCAGCGGCATATCCGGGTCGGAGGTTTCGGCGAGCCGCACATGGTAGGCGCGCAGGATGCGCACCGTGTCTTCCGAGCGCTCGATATAGCGGCCGAGCCAGGTCAGGTTCTCCGCCGCGCGACTGGGCAGGCTGCCGGGCCTGGTGCGGCTGAAACTGTCGCCTTCTTGCGGCAGCAGCGTCTCGCGCTCCACCGGTTTGTCGCTGACAACCCAGACATCCGCCGCCTGGCCGCCACGCTGCATGGCGATCGCCGTCGGGTCGAGCGACAGGCCGATTCGGGCAAAACCGCCCGGCATCACCGTCCAGCCCTCCGGCGTTCGCGCCAGGTAGACGCGCAGGCTGGCTGGCCGCGGCTCCAGCCAGCCGCCGACATAGACGGGCGTCGTCGAAAGCGTCACCGCTTCCTGGCCGACGAAATCGCCGCCATCACGTTCAATGCGCGCCACCAGTTCCGCCCGCTCCCCGGCCGACAGAGCCGAGCCTAGCTTCGTTGAATCGTCGTCCTCGAAGGCAAGCCTCGTCGACAGCGCCGGCCCGATCACCATGCGATCGATGTTGGCCAGCACATGCGCGCGTTCGGTTGCTTGCCCGCACCACCATGTCGCGACGCTTGGCAGCAGCAATTCCTCGCCCCGCAAGGCCCGTGAAATCTTGGGCAGGAAGGCAAGCAGCGCGCGCGTCTCCATCAGGCCGGAGCCCAGCGCGTTGACGGTAGCAACCGCGCCCTGGCGGATCGCCTCGACCAGGCCCGGCGTGCCGATCTGCGAATCCGCGCGCAGTTCAAGCGGATCGGCGAAGGCGGCGTCGAGCCGCCGCCACAACACGCTGATCGGCATCAGGCCGGAAACTGTGCGCACCATCAGCCGGCTGCCGGAGACGGTCAAATCCTCGCCTTCGAGCAGCATGATGCCGAGGTAGCGGGCGATGTAGGCGTGCTCGTAATAAGTTTCGTTGAGCGGCCCCGGCGTCAGGATGGCGACGCGGCCGTCGGTTTCCTTGGCCATGCCGATCAGCGCGTCGCGAAAACGGCGGAAAAAGCCGGCAAGGCGGTGCACATGCATCTCGCCATAGATGTCGGACAGCGCGCGCGTGGTGGCGACGCGGTTTTCCAGTGCGAAACCGGCGCCGGACGGCGCCTGCGTGCGATCACCCAGCACCCACCATCGGCCATCAGGCCCGCGGCCGAGTTCGAAGGCGCAGAAATGCAGGAAGTGGCCGCCGGCCGGCCTGGTGCCGACGACAGGCCGCAAATATTCCGGGCTGGCGGCGATCAATCCCGCCGGCAGGATGCCTTTCTCGACCAGCCGGTTCGGCCCGTAGATATCGGCGATGGTTTCCTCGAACAGGTCGGCGCGCTGCACGAGGCCGGCGCTGATCGCCGCCCACTCGCTCTCCTCGATGAGAACCGGGACATGCGCCAGCGGCCATTCGCGCTCATTGGCACCGGCCTTGTCATAGACGCGGTAATAGACGCCGGCATCGCGCAGATACTGGTCGGCGCGGGCAAAGCGCTGGCCGAGCTTTTCAGCGCCAAGTTCCTCGAGCGCCTCGACAAAATGCTTCCAGGCCGGGCGAGGATTGCCTGACGCATCGACCATCTCGTCGACGACGCCGTCGATCGGCTGGTAGTGCTCCAGCAGGCTGTGGGTCTGCGGCTTGCCGCGTCCCCTCTTGTGATTCCCCTTTGCCATCGCTGATCAGAGTCTTGCCGGCCGCCGAAGGTCAAGGGTCATCGGGAAATCTTCCGCCGGTTGTTCTTCACGGATCACATAGGCGGATGGCGTATGACCGCGCGGTTCGAAGCGGGCGAGCCGCCGAGCTTCCGCCTCGTTGCCATTGACCGGAAAGGTGTCGTAATTGCGCCCGCCGGGATGGGCGACATGGTAGACGCAGCCGCCGACCGCACGTCCCGACCAGCGGTCATAGAT
>NZ_RZRK01000724.1:0-3064 GCF_003997835.1 Mesorhizobium sp. M7A.F.Ca.CA.004.12.1.1 | reverse complement strand
CTCCCGGCTGGATCGAAACGGGCTCGTCGAGCGAAATGGAGCGGCAAGCCGCCCTGCATACGCCGCCGGCGCGGGCCGGGCGGCCGGATGAAGTGGCCGCCGCGGTGGCATTCCTGGCCTCGGAAGGCGCCAGCTATGTCAATGGCGCGCTGCTGGTGGTCGACGGCGGCAACAGCCTTCAGGAGCGCAAGGGCTGAGAACTCTGCGGCTTCGCCGGAACGACCGGTGTTCATGATCGGACAGCGGGTCCGGGCTCTCACTACATCGTGCGCCAGCGCAGCTTCTATCGTCACCGTCGACTGCTCGATCTCACTTGACCTTCCAGCTGCTGGAACCCTTAGGGTCACGCGAGGTCTTCCGGCGGGCCTTTCATCGAGAGCAAGGAGCGGAGAAATGCATCGACGCGGATTTCTGACGGCAAGCCTGGCGACGGTTCTGGCGAGCCCGCGTGCGCTGGCGCAGACGAAGATGGACGATATGTCGATGCCCGGCATGGGCGGCCATGCCGGGCACGACATGGCCGCGATGGTGCAAGACGCGGTCACCCTGCCCGAAGGCCAGGCGTTGCGCGCCCTGCAGGTGCTTGCCAACGAAGCCGACCGGCCGGGCCTGCTCAGGGCGAGGCTGACGGCGGCACCGGCCATTGCGAGGTTCGCCGAGGGGCGCGACACACCGATCCTCGCCTATAATGGCATCAGCCCGGGGCCGCTGATCGAGGCCTTCGAAGGCGACCGCGTCGAGATCACATTTGCCAACCGCATCGATAACGAGGTGAGCACCATCCACTGGCACGGCATGCCGGTGCCCGCCGACCAGGACGGCAGTCCGATGGATCCGGTTGCGGCGGGCACCGAGCGCGTTTATGCCTTCGAGCTGCCGGAAGGCTCCGCAGGCTCCTATTGGTACCACCCGCACCCGCACGGCAAGACGGCAGAGCAGGTCTATCGGGGTCTTGCCGGCGCCTTCGTCGTCAAGGCCAAGGCCGATCCCATCCCGGCCGAATATGGCGACACGGTGCTGGTGTTCACCGACCTCAGACTTGCCGCCGATGGCTCGATACCGAGCAACAGCATGAGCGATCTGATGAACGGCCGCGTTGGCGACCACGTGCTGGTCAACGGCCAGAAGAATCCCAGGCTCTCGGTGGCAAAGGGCGCCAAGCGACGCCTGCGCCTCTACAACGCCACCAACGCACGGTTCCTGAAGCTTGCCTTCGACGGCGCGACGATAACAGTCATCGGGACGGATGGCGGGCTGCTCGCGGCGCCGGTGGCGGCGGACGAGATCCTGCTCAGCCCGGGCGAACGCCTCGAGTTGGTCGCATCCTTCGACAGGCCCGGCCCCATCACCCTCGATACGCTCGGCTACGACCGTGGCTGGATGGGTCCCGGCCGCCCGGCCGATGCGGGGCTGACGCTGCTGACGGTCGATGTCTCGGAGAACGAAGCCGAGGCGGTGCCGCAGCTGCCGGCGCGGCTGCGGCCGATCGCACCGTTCGCCGACCCTGTCCTCAGCCGGCGGCTCGTTTTAACGGAGACCATGGCGATGAAACCCACCGGCATGGAGATGGGTTTCCTGATCAACGGCAAGGCCTTCGATATGGGACGCGTCGACTTCGTCGCCAGGGCCGGCGAGATCGAGCTCTGGGAGATAGTCAACGAGGCCGACATGGACCATCCCTTTCACGTCCACGGTACTCAATTCCAGGTCGTCGAGCATGAGCGCGACGGCGCGGTGTCCAAGCCGCCCTATCTCGCATGGAAGGACACGGTGAACGTCGCCCGCGGCGAGACGGTGCGGCTCCTGCTGCGCCAGGATAGGCCGGGGCAGCGCATGTATCACTGCCACATCCTCGAGCACGAGCAGCTCGGCATGATGGGCGTGCTCGATGTCATGGCATGAAGTTCGGCATCGCGTTCGGAGCGGTGGTGCTGGCGCTGGCCGGTTCGCTGAGCCTCTCCTCGCCGCAGGCGGTCGCCTCCAGTGATGAGATCGTGGCCGCACGCCAGGCCTCGATGAAGGCTATGGCGGCGGCAGCGAAAACCATCGCCGAGATGTTCGGCGGCAAGCGCGCCTACGACGCCGCCAGCTTCAAGGCGGCGGCGGAGGCGCTCAGCGCCCGTACCGGACCCGCCCTGATGGCTGAATTCCCGGCGGGAACGCTGGGCGCGCCGTCGGGCGCCAAAGCGGAAATCGATCAGGCGCGGCCGGAGTTCGAGGCGCTCGCCAGTCACATTGGCGAACTCGCCGATGCATTGGCAGCCAAGGCCGAAACCGCGCCTGCCCGGATCACCGGGGACATGCGCATGGGCGCGATGACGTCAATGGACGGGGGCAGTCTGCTCGGCAAGCGGCTGAAGACAACGGAGGCGGATCCGGCCGGATTGCCGGCGGAGCATCTTCTGCACCTTATCCTCCAGGATTGCTCAAGCTGCCATTCCAAGTTTCGGCAAAAGGTGAAGTGAGAACCGGCGATCACACCGCCATTTGTTGCCCTCTTGTGCAGCGATGCGGAATGCCAGGAAGGCCACCTGTATCAAGACGCCTTCGCCAGAAAATTCCGATAATCCGACTTGGCCTGCAGCAGGCGCAGCACATTGTCTCGCGAGCCGCGCACATGGGCGCGTGCCAGCGTGCCGGCTCGGGCAGCGTCGCCGGCGCAGATGGCATCGACGATCTCGGCGTGCTCGTCGCGGGCGATCTTCCATTCGTCCAGCCACAGGAGTTCGGTCCAGACGTAGTGCTGGCACTTGTCGAGGATGCCGCACAGCATGTTGTGCAGCATGACGTTGCCGCTGATTTCGGCGATGACGCGGTGCAGGTCGATGCCGACTTCCAGTTCCTGGAATTTTTCCCGGTTCGTGCGTTCCGGAATGGCTGCCAGCCGTTCGCATTCGGCCAACATGGCGCGCAGCCGCGCCTTGTCCTGTTCCGTCGCGGCCGTTGCCGCAAGTTCCGTCGCATGGCCGTCGAGCAGTTCGCGGATCTCGAAGGCCTCGCGGAACATGTTGATGTCGAACTCGGTGACGACATAGCCCTGGCGCGGCCGGCCGGTGACCAGCCC
>NZ_RZRK01000723.1:0-3065 GCF_003997835.1 Mesorhizobium sp. M7A.F.Ca.CA.004.12.1.1 | reverse complement strand
CGATCCCGATCACCGCATCGTGCGCGAGTTCAATGCCACCAATGCGGCGCAGGAATATTCCGCGTCCGTCGGCATCGTCGCGCAGATGCTGACGCCACTGAGCTTCGCCTCGCATCCCGTGGTGGTGAAGGTGGGCGGCCAATATTATTGCCGGTCGATCCAGAAGATGCATGCCGACGGCTCGCTGTCGTTCTTCTGCGCCATAGACGATGGCGTTGTGCTGTCGATCGCTCAACCCAAGGACATGGTCGAATCGACGCGCGCCGCCCTGCGCGATGTCGAGGAGAGGCTTGGCGGTATCGACATGATCCTCGGCTTCGACTGCGTGCTGCGCCGGCTGGACGCGCGCAATCGGCAGGTATTTCGCGAGATCTCGGAACTCTACCGGGTCAACAATGTCATCGGCTTCGGCACCTATGGCGAACAGTACCGGTCGATGCATCTGAACCAGACTTTCACCGGCATCGCCTTTGGCGAGCGCCAGGCGGCGGAATAGGACGGCGCAAACAAGATGCCGCTGAGGGACATAAACGATCTTGAAAAGCTGAAGAAGATCAACGCGGCACTGGTCAGCCGCGTCGAGCGCTCTATGGACCAGCAAGGCAACGCCTTTTCGCTGTTCCAGACCGCGATCTCGCTGGAAAACCGGGTGCGCACCCGCACCGAGGAACTGCACTCGACCTTGCGCCGGCTGGAGCAGTCGAACATCGACCTCAGCGCCGCCAAGGAAAACGCCGAACTGGCGAACCTGTCGAAAACCCGTTTCCTCGCCGCTGCCAGCCACGACGTGCTGCAGCCGCTGAACGCGGCCCATCTCTCGGTTTCGGCGCTCGCCGAAGTTCAGACCAGTGACGAGGGCAAGAAACTGGTGCGGCAGGTCGAGCGCTCGCTGGAGACGATGGAGGACCTGCTTAGAACCCTGCTCGACATCTCAAAGCTCGATGCCGGCGTGGTGCAGCCCGACATAGGCGACGTCAGCCTGGAGGCGCTGTTCTCGTCGCTCCGCTCGGATTTCCTGCCGGTGGCGGAGATGAAAGGCCTGTCGCTGAAATTCCGGCCGGTCCACGCCGTGGTCCGCTCCGACCGCACGCTGCTGCGCCGCATCCTGCAGAACATTCTTTCCAACGCGCTGGGCTATACACGCTCGGGCGGCGTGCTTGTCGGCACCAGACATCGCGGCGACACCATCCGCATCGACGTCGCCGATACGGGCTGCGGCATTCCCGACGACCAGCGCGAGGCGGTGTTCGAGGAATTCCATCGCGGCACCTCGCCGGCCAATGCCGAACTGGACGGTGGCGGTCTCGGGCTCGGGCTCGCCATCGTGCGCCGCATGGCCAGCGCGCTCGGCCATCCCGTGACATTCTCGTCGAAGGTCGGACGCGGCACGATCTTCCACATCGATGTTCCGGTCGGCATCGGTGCGCCAGCCGATGCCATCGCCAGCGTTGCCGACATGGAACGGCCGCGCGGCTATGGCCTGTTCGGCACCAAGGTGCTGCTGGTCGAGAACGATATCGAGGTGCTGCAGGCCATGACCTTCCTGCTCGAACGCTGGCAATGCCTGGTGCGGGCCGCGACCTCGACCGACGATGCGCTCGACATGCTTGGCGACACCGACTGGGTGCCCGACATCGTCATTGCCGACCAGCATCTCGACGGCGGCGATCTCGGTACCACGACCATCGCTGAAGTCCGCGACTATCTCGGCCGCGCCGTGCCGGCGCTGATCGTCACCGCCGACAGTTCGGAAGCAGTCGCCAAAGCCGCCCGCTCCGGCGGCATCGAACTGATGCGCAAGCCGCTGAAACCGGCACAACTAAGGGCGCTGCTGGCGCATTTGCTGGCTTAGCTGGTCATTTATCTCCAGAGGGCCGAGCGCAGCAAAGCTCAAAATCCCGCCTGGTCCCGAAACAGCTCCGCATTGTCCAGCTTCGACACCTCGATCACCGCCTGCGTGCGGCTATAGACATTGAGCTTGCGCAATATCTCCGAGACATGCGCCTTCACAGTCGTCTCGCCCACCTGCAGCTCGTAGGCGATCTGCTTGTTGAGGAGACCCTGGCGCAGCATCTGCAGCACGCGCAATTGCTGCGGCGTCAGCGTCGACAGGCGCTGCACCATGTCGGCGCGGTCGACGCTTTCGGCGTCCGGCGTGCGGCCTTCATAGGTTTCCGGCACATAGATCGCGCCTTCCATCACCGAGCGTATGGCGGCGGCGAGGTCGCTCTTGCGCGCCGATTTCGGGATGAAGCCGGCAGCGCCGTAGGACAGCGCCTCAGAAATGATCTTCGGCTCCTCATAGCCTGAGACGATGACCACGGGCAGGCGCGGATAGCGGGTCCGGAGTTGCAGCAGCCCGTCAAAACCGTGCACGTCGGGCATCGAGAGGTCGAGAAGCGCGAGGTCGAACGGCTTGGCATCGGCCAGAAGATCGAGCGCCTCGGTGATCGAGCGCGCCTCCACCGTGTCGACTTCCGGATAGGCCATCTGCACGGCGCTGTGCAGCGCCTCGCGAAACAGCGGATGGTCGTCGATGATCAGGAACCGGGCGCGATCGTGGGTTGCGGTCATGGGGTTCATTTCAGTTCGTGAGCGATTAGAATAACCTCTCCACCATGGCCAGATTATTGCCAAATAGTATATCGCCATCTCCGGCGGAAAGTGCCGCCGGCACTTTCTCGACCAAATCGCCTTGTCCAGGCCCTAAATCGGTCGAATGTTCCGGCAACCAAGCAGAGACCCTTGATGACAGAATTCGTCCTTCCCCTGCCCGCAACCGCATCGGTGGCCGTCGCCGGTTCGTCCGATCGTTTTGCGGTGCGCCGTATCTACTGCGTCGGCCGCAACTACGCGGCGCATGCCCGCGAATTCGGCAATGACGAGCGTGATCCGCCCTTCTTCTTCACCAAGCCGGCCGACGCGGTGGTCGATTCCGGCACCGCTACCCCCTACCCGCCGCTGACGGCCAATCTGCACCACGAGATCGAACTGGTGGCCGCGATCGGCAAAGCCGGCTTCCGCATTCCCCGCGACAAGGCGCTGGACCATGTCTGGGGCTATGG
>NZ_RZRK01000722.1:0-3069 GCF_003997835.1 Mesorhizobium sp. M7A.F.Ca.CA.004.12.1.1 | reverse complement strand
ATCCAGACCACCGGCAAAGGCTCTTAGATCCTGTGCAAGCAAAGCGGGCTGCTCGAGGGCTGCGAAATGACCACCGCGCGGCATCGCTGTCCACTGGCGGATGTCCTTGAAGACGCGCTCGACCCAACTCCTTGGCGGCATCGGCAGCTCTTTGGGGAACAAAGCCACTGCAAGCGGGACGTTGATCGCCGTGCCGGGCGCGAATGCAAGCGGACGGGCGCGCGTTTCCCAATAGAGCCGCATCGACGAAGCGACGGTCCGGGTGAACCAGTAGAGCGAGATGTTGGCGAGCATGTCGTCGCGCGAAAAAGCGGCGTTGGCCAGATCGCCATCGCAATCGCTCCAGTCGCGGAACTTCTCGATCATCCAGGCCGCCAGTCCGACCGGCGAATCCGTCAGCCCGTAGGCAAGCGTTTGCGGGCGCGTCGCTTGAATATGAGCATAGGCGCCATGAAGATCCGCCCATCCGGCTTTCCGTTCCAGGAAGGCGCGTTCTTCCAAGCTCAGGTCGCCATCCGGGCCTGGATCGTGAGGAGGTGAGTATGAGCCGGGGACGAAGTTCAGATGCACGCCGGCGAGACTGCCTGGATGCGCGTGCGCCAGACAGGTCGACACGCTGGCGCCCAGATCCCCGCCCTGGGCGAGATATCGCTCATAGCCTAGACGGCTCATCAACTCGGCCCAAAGATCGGCGACGGTGAACAGGTTGAGGCCAGGCCTGGTCGGCCGGCTCGAAAAGCCATAGCCGGGAATCGACGGGGCCACGACGTTGAAGGCGTCCTCCAGTCTTCCGCCATGCGAAAGCGGATCGGTCAGAAGCGGGATCAGCCTGTGAAATTCGAAGACGCTGCCTGGCCAGCCATGGGTGAGTATGACCGTTCTGTTGGTCGCCACAGCGGCGCGCGCATGGATGAAATGGATGGTTTCGCCGCCGATATCCGTCTGGTAGTGCGGATGGATGTTCCAGGCGGCTTCCTGCTTGCGCCAGTCGAAGCCGGTGCGCCAGTGCTGCATAAGTCGGCGCAGTTCCTCGTGCTCCGTTCCCTGCGCCCAGCCTATCGCCTGCAACTGGTCCGGCTCGCGCCAGGTCGAGATGCGCTTCTTCAAATCGTCGATTTCAGACTGGGCAATCTCGATGGTGAAGGGGCGAATTTTCATGGAGTCCTCTGCTCGCCGGCCATAAGGTTTCGGGCGGCGATAAAGTCGTGACTTTGCTGCCGGTTCGCGCGAAGCGCTTCCGTCGACGCTTTTATCGAGACCGCTGAGAAACGCAGGCGCGCGCCGACCGGCGCTTGCGCCAGCCGCCAGAGGTCGGCTTCGATCACCGTAGCGATCTTCGGATAGCCGCCGCAAGTGTTGGCATCGGCAAGTTGGATGATCGGTTGGCCGGACGGCGGCACCTGGACTGTGCCTGGTACGATGCCGTGCGAGAGCAATTCGAGCGGTGAGAGGAGCGAAAGCGTCTCTCCAGCAAGGCGATATCCCATACGGTTGGCGTCGTCGGTGATGCGCCATTCGCTGCCGGTGAAAGCCGCCTGGGCCTCCGGCGTGAAGGCGTCGAACTCGGCGGCCGGCAGAACCCGCAATTCGATTGCCGAGGCCAAGGCGTCCGCCGCGCCTCGTCGCTCCTCCAGCGCTGCGCCGATGCCGCCCGCGGGAAGGCGGCATTGCGCAGGTTTGAGCGCAAGCCGGTCACCGCGCGACAGGCCGCGTCCAGCGAACCCGCCGAAACCGCCTTTCACATCCGTCGCGCGCGACCCCATGACGGGCGGCAGATCGATCCCGCCGGCAAAGGCGATGTAGGAACGAGCACCGGCGCGCGGCGCCTCGAGGACAAGGGTCTCGCCTGCGCGGATCGTCATGGCCCACCAGGGCGGGCAGGGCCGGTCGCCGATGCTGACGGCGCAATCAGCGCCGGTGATGGCGACGGCGGTGTCGATATGCGCGCGCAGCCGGAACGGATGAAGCGTGACCTCGATCCCGGCGGCCGAAGGATCATTGCCCAGCATGAGATTGGCGATCGCCAGTGCCTGCTTGTCCATGGCGCCGCCATGGCTGACCCCCAGCGCCAGATGACCGGGCCGGCCGAGATCCTGGACCGTGTTCGGCAGGCCGGTGGTGAGGATCTCGATCATGCCTCGATCCCTGCAATTGCGAAGCGAATCTTGTCTCCGGGCCTGAGCAGCACGGGCAATTCCGCTTCGGCCTTGAAGAGCTTCACGTCGGTATGGCCGATGATGTGCCAGCCGGACGGCGCGGTCATCGGCATGATACCCGCCTGCGCGCCACCAATGATGACGGCGCCCTCGGTAACTTTGAGGCGAGGCGTGCTGCGCCTTGCCCAGGCAAGCCGCGGGTCGAGACCGGACAGATAGGGAAAACCCGGCATGGCGCCGATGGCGGCGACGGTGTAGCGGGCCGCCGCGTGGCGCCTGACGGTCTCGTCGACAGACAGGCCGCAATGCGCGGCCCAGCCGGTGAGATCCTCGCCGCGCGCGCCGCCGTAGTGAACGGGAATCGTATGATGCGTGCCGGTCACCGGGTGGGCATCGGTGGCGGACCAGAGCGACATCAGTTGATCTCCGACGCTGTGGGCGTCTGTGGCGAGCGGGTCAAACACCACCAGCAGGTTGTTCATGCCGGGAACGGCCTCGCGCACCCCTTCGAGGCTCAGCGCGGCATTCGCTACCGCCCAGACCAGTTCCTGGGTGGCATCGTTGAAAGCCCCCTGCGTTCCATCGAGCAGCAGCGCGCCCGATCCCGCAAGGCTGATGTGGGGCGTACCGACAACCATGGGCGGTCAGTCCTTCACCGGCACCGTATAATTCAGGATCAGGCGACCGCCGTCCGGATAGATGGTCTGGCCGACAATGTATGAAGCGTCGTCGCTGGCCAGGAAGGAAGCGACGCTGGCAATCTCCGATGGCTCGCCACAGCGGCCGCTCGGCGTGCGCGACAGGATGGTCTGGCGCTGCGCTTCGCTGGCCATGACCGAGCTCTTGACCATGTCGGTCAGGATGGTGCCGGGGCCGATGGCATTGACGCGGATATTGTACGGGATCAGTCCGA
>NZ_RZRK01000721.1:0-3078 GCF_003997835.1 Mesorhizobium sp. M7A.F.Ca.CA.004.12.1.1 | reverse complement strand
GGGCATCTGTGTCACCACCGCGATCCGGCCTTCGTCATTCCGCTGCCTTGACGAAGGCCGGGTCGATCATCTGCTCCGGCGTCACATCGGCCTGCAGCAGCTTGGCGTTCTTGGCGGCGGCTTCGACATCGGCGAAGGTCTTGGTGGTGAAGTCGCCTGTCAGCGCCGTCTTGTTTTCGGCGAGTGAGTAGTAGCGTACGCCGTCAAAGGCGGTGTTGAGGTCCTTGACGTCCGAACCGACGGCCTTGGCGATGATGGCGCGTCCACCGGGCGTGTCGGCATTGTAGTCCTTGAGCGCCGCGTCCCAGCTCTTGATCATGGCCAGCACCTGGCCGGGCCGCGACTTGATCACCTCGTCACGCACCACCAGCACGTCGCTGATCAGGCCGGGATCCTCGCCGGCGGTGAACAGCAGCTTGAGGTCCTTGTTCTGCGCCATGGCGACGGTGAGGTACGGTTCATAGGTCACCGCGACCGGCACCTGGCCGGCGATCAAGGCGCTGCCGGCGTCGGACGCCGGCATCGGAACCGGCTTGACATCGTCGATCGACATGCCGTTCCTGGCGAGCGCGTATTTGAGCAGAATGTCGCTCGTCGTGCCTTCCTCGAAGGCCACCTGCTTGCCCTTGAGGTCCGCGATGGAGGTGACGTCCTTGCCGGCGATGATGGCGTCGGCGGTCATGGAGACGTCGAGCAGCAGCACGATCTTCACCGGAAGGCCGGCCGCGACCATGCCCATCGCCGTGTGGGTGGCGATGTTGGCGGCGTCGAGCTGGCCGCTTGCAAGTGCTGCATTGATGTCCTTGTCCTCGGCGAAATTAACGATCTGGACGTCGCTCAGCCCGTTCGTCTTGAACAGGCCCTTGGCCTCGGCGACATGCCATTGGCCATAGCCGAGCCAGGGCTCGATCCCGATCTTGAACGCTCCTGCCTCGGGCGTGGTGGGAATGGCCGCATCGGCTGCGTAGGCTGCCGGGGCGGCGGCCAGCCCGATGGCGGCGGCCATCACGAGCGCGCGAAATTGTCCTGTTAGGTTACGCATCATCTTTGTTCCCCTTGATGATCAGACCGCTTTTTCTAACCCAGGCAGCCGGTCTGGTGAGACTGCGGGTTTCTGCTCTTGCGGCACTGTGCCTCGGCGTCTTACCTGCCACTTCATGGTGAAGTGCGAGGATATTTCAGCGTCAGCGGGAGCGGATGTCAAGGCTAAAATACATACATGCATATACAAGTTGGAAAGACTCAATTTTCACGCTTTTCCGGATCGATCCGATCGAGGAAACCCGTCACCCGATCGGCTCCGGCAACGGGTTCGCTGCCGACCATGACCGCGACTGAGAAGGCAATGAGGGAGGAGACCCGCGTATGGCTGCGCGCGCCGGCCCGCAGGTTCATGACCAGCGTCGGCGACAGGAAAAGACCGGCCCGCAGCACCGCGCGCCAATCGGCCGGCAGCATGCCGCGCCGTTTGAGCTCCAGCAGCAATGGCCGCCACAGCGCTGTCGCCTTGACCTCCAGCAGGTCGCGGCGGACGGGGCTCAGGTCCCAGTCCGTGTCGACATGGAGCAGATTTCCGTCCAGCCGCGCCTGGGCGCGAAAAGCCTCTGTCGCGGTCGCCGGATCATAGAGCCAGAACGGATGGGCAAAGATGTTGTGGAACGTCGCCTTCACCTCCGCCAGCAGCGTCGGGATATGCGAGCCGGCAAAGGCGGGATCGAAGAAGGACAGTTCCGCCCTCCCCGCCTTAGCCGTGTACCAGACATTGGCGTTGTGGGCGTCGCCATGCGCGACCACGCCGCCGGCATCGGCAAGCCGGTCGGGCCGCAAGCGCACCGCGGCGGCATCGAAAAGCTCACCGACGCTGTGGGTGTACTGCTGGCCGTTGATGACGAATTTCAGCCGGGAAAACCGATCCCAATCCAGCTCGGCACCGGGAAAGACGAACGGCTTGCCGACATAGAAATCGGCCAGCCGGCCGCCTGGTGACAAGCGTGTCTCGGCATCGATCAGCCGCTCATGAAACAGCCTGTGGATCGGCTCCGCCGCCACGTCCTCGCCAGTGACGGGATGCAGCGTCTCGAGATAGACCTTGAGCAGCCTGGCCGACAGGTCGCGCTCGGCAAGAACGGCTTCTTGCCGCTTGCCGGCATCGTCCTGCGCATCCAGCGCGAACAGCACATCCGAAAATCTCGGATCCGTGCGGCGGCGGTAGACAAGGATCTGCTCGCCGGGCTGCGCCGACATGTGTATGGGTTGGTCGACCGGCAGGCCGGCGCGCGACAGAATCTCGGCGCGGTAATACTCGCCCGTCATCCCCTCCTCCCGCTCCTCCTGATGGAACTTGAAGAAGTAGGCCTTGCCGTCGTCTTCGAAGAAGCCGTTCAGGGAATTGAGGCTGTATTTGTCGAAGTTGATGCGCACATTGCGGGGACTCATCGCAAACAGGTCGCCCAGCAATGCCGCCAGCGCGCTTTGTGCTTCGGCAACATCATGCTGCGCGAGTGCCCGGATCTGCGCCGTGCGACTCGGTGTCTGCGTCATCTGTTGTCCTTCTTGGCCCGTCCATTCGAGAGCGAAAGCGTTCTCGTCAGCACATGTATATACATTGGCAACGAAACCGCTCCGACTTGCATTCGTCCTGCTTCCGTTAGCTGCTTTTTGAAGGGGAATAGCGGCTGCCGAGCGAGTAGCGACTGCCGGCATAGGTCAGCTTGCTGATGGTGGCCACCACCGCGCCTGTCCATGTCCGGCGGTGCAGGAAAAGGCAGCAGGCGCCGACATCGATGCCCAGATGCCGCGCCGTCTCGGCGTCGGCCGGGATCGCCGAGATGATATGCTCGACTTCGGTCACCGGGGTTTTCTGCATGAGATAGTCGTAGGTCGCCGTCTTCGAAAAATCCTGCTTGTCGTAATCGGGAATGAGGCTCGGATTGACGAAGCGCTCTTCCAGCTGCACCGGCAGATCATTCTCGAAATTGACGACGACGGAATGATAGATCGAGACGCGCTTTGGAAACTCGAACGACAGCGCCAGCTCCTTTGTCGGCATGATGGTTTCGAGGACGAGGACTTCGGAAC
>NZ_RZRK01000720.1:0-3081 GCF_003997835.1 Mesorhizobium sp. M7A.F.Ca.CA.004.12.1.1 | reverse complement strand
CGCTTCAGCGATTTGAACTTCTTGCCGTCTTCGAGGCAGATGATGAAATCGGGTGTCACCGACTTCTTGGGGTTGACCGCCGGGACCAAGGGGGCAGCCACCGGGACCGCAGGCTTGCCGAGCGCGTTTATCGAGGCGCTGACGCTGGCGATGAGGTCGGCCAGGCCGGAGGCGGGCAAGCGGTTCTTCTCGACGTAAGCGGACACGATGTGAGCGGTCAGCTCGAGCAGATCGATGTCTTTACGGGCACTGTTGCTATCGTCGGTCACTCTATTTCTCCGTCTACAGCGAATGACCTGAAAATCGGATTCGACTTCCGGAAAGGATCATGCGCGAAATCAAAATGCTATGGCGTCCTTCGTGCGTCCACGGGACGAATGGCGTTGGTGTAGCGCGGAATTCCTAGTCGGCAAATCTGCGTATTGCAACGACTTGATGTCAGGTCACACGTTATTTTGAACAACTATATTAAACAATAACAGTATCAGACTATCAGCGCTTTGTCGCGCCACAAACGAAACCCGCCTTCGAAGGCGCGTGTGTTGTCGCCGCGCCTGGAGTCGGCGGGCAATTCATCGAGCTTGTCGACGTTGCCGCCGCCAATCACGACATAGTCCGGCTGCATGGCGGCACGGAGCCGGTCGACGACGTCGAAGACGTATTTGCGCCATTTCTTCTTGCCGCGCTTTTCCAGGCCGCGTTCGCCGACATAATCCTCGAAACTCCTGCCCTTCTTGTAGGGCAAATGCGCGAGTTCCATCGGTTGGGCGACGTTGTCGGCGATCATCGCCGCACCGAGACCGGTGCCGAGCCCGAGGAACAGCATGCGCCCGCCCTCGTAGCTGCCGATGGCTTGCATCAGCGCATCATTGACCACTTTCACCGGTTTGCCGAACGCGCCCGCAAAGTCGAATCCAGCCCAGCCCTTGCCGAGATTGGCGGGGTCGGCGAGCGGCCTGTTGTGATTGACCGGGCCGGGATAGCCCATCGAGACGACGTCGTAGGACAGGCCTTCGGCGAGCTTGTTGACCACGTCGATCATCTGCTGCGGCGTCAGGCCCGGCCCCGAATCGGCGCGGCGCTCCTCGCCGCCGGCGCTGGTGAGGATCTTGACGTGCGAGCCGCCGATGCCGATCGTGAGCACGATCTTTTCAGTGTCCGGCTTCTCGGTGCCCGATGCAGGTTGCTTCACCGCCTTGGCCATCGTGTGGTCCTCTCACTTCACCGGATCGATCCAGCCATTGGGCGGCCCGAACCCGGCCATGACGTCCGCCGGTCCCCATGTGAGCGGCTCGTAGAGATGCGGCGGCGTGGTGTCGCCAAGCACCGGGCCGACGATGCGCCAGGCCAGTTCGCTGGCGTCCTGGCGGGTGAACAACTGCCCGTTGCCGTTCATGGCGTCGCCGATCAAGCGCTCATAGGGCGGCATGTCGCCCTTTGAATCGTCGAGCGCCGTCAGTTCGACCTGCTCGCCGATCATGTCGTCGCCCGGCGCCTTGCGCTGTGCTCCGATGGCGATCACCACCTGTGGGTCGATGCGGAAGCGGACGTAGTTCTGGTCGGCGGGCTTGATCGGATCGAAGACATCGAGCGGCGGCCGCTTCAGCCGCACCACCACTTCGGTGACATGCACCGGCATGTTCTTGCCGGCGCGGATGAAGAACGGCACGTCCTGCCAGCGCCAGGTGTCGACGAAGAAACGCACCGCCGCGAAGGTCTCGACGGGCGAGTTCGGCGCCACGCCGGGCTCGGCGAGATAGCCGGTGAACTGGCCACGCACGACATCGTCTTTTGTCAGCGTCCTGATCGCGCGCAGCACCTGCACCTTCTCATCGATCAGGTCGTCGGCGGAACGGCCGACAGGCGGCTCCATGGCAAGCAGCAAAAGGATGTTGAGCAGATGGTTCTCGATGACGTCCCTGATGCAGCCGACATCGTCATAGAAGCGGCCACGTCCCTCGACGCCGAAATCCTCGGCCATGGTGATCTGCACGCTCTCGACGTAGTTGCGGTTCCAGATCGGCTCGAGCAGCGAATTGGCGAAGCGGAAATAGAGCAGGTTCTGGATCGCTTCCTTGCCCAGGTAATGGTCGATGCGGAAGATCGACTGTTCGTCGAACACCAGATGCAGGACCCGGTTCAGCCAGCGCGCCGATTGCAGATCGTGACCGAAGGGCTTTTCCACCATCAGCCGCGCGCCATGCGCCGTGCCTGATTGCTCCAGCCCCTGGACGACGGTCTCGAACATGGTCGGCGGCACCGCCATGTAATGCAGCGGCCGCTGCGCGGTGCCGAGGGCGTTTTTCAGTTTCTCGAACGTCGCTCCGTCACGGTAGTCGCCGCTGACGTAGCGCAGCAGCGAGGCGAATTTGGCGAACGCTTTCTCGTCGATCTTGCCGAGCGCATTGACGATGCCGTCACGCGCGCGCGCCTGCAATTGCTTGAGGTCCCAGGCATCGAAGGCGACGCCGATCACCGGTTCGGTGAGCGTGCCCTTGGCGACCATCTGGTAAAGGGCTGGAAATATCTTCTTGTGGGCGAGATCGCCGGTTGCCCCGAAGAGCACCAGCGTGTCGGACCGTTCCTGGCTCATGCGCGTGTCTCCCCCCGTGTCGTCACTTGCCGGCCTTCGGCTTCTCGACATGGCCGCCAAAGGCATAGCGCATGGCGGAGAGCAGCTTGTCGGCGAATTCGGATTCGCCCTGCGAGGAGAAGCGGTCGAACAGCGCCGAGGACAGCACCGGAGCCGGCACGCCGGTGTCGATCGCCGCCTTCAGCGTCCAGCGCCCTTCGCCGGAATCCGAAACGCGGCCGCCGAAATTCACCAGGCCCGGATCGCTTTTCAAGGCGCCGGCCGTCAAGTCGAGCAGCCAGGAGCCGATAACGCTGCCATGCCGCCAGACCTCGGCCACCTGCGGAAGGTCGATGTCGAACTGGTAGTATTGCGGGTTTTCCAGCGGACTGGTCTCGGCGTCCGCCGTCCGTTGCCGCTTGCCGGCATTGGCCGACTTCAGGATGTTCATGCCTTCGGCATAGGCGGCCATGACGCCATATTCGATGCCGTTGTGCACCATCTTGACG
>NZ_RZRK01000071.1:0-12968 GCF_003997835.1 Mesorhizobium sp. M7A.F.Ca.CA.004.12.1.1 | reverse complement strand
CGACATTGGCGATGACGCCACCAGCGGTGATGGTGATCACCGCGCCGCCGACGCTCGGCGAGGTCAGGTCGATGCCGATCGAACCGGCGGCACCGGTACCGGTGATGTTGAGCGACTGCGCGGTGAAATTGGTTTTGCTGCCGGAGAAATCGACGCCGGTGCCGACACCCAGTCCGGAAATGACGATGTTGCCGGTGACCACCGCCGCATTGACGCCGGCAAACGAGATGCCGTCGGCGCCGGGATTGGTGATGCTGATGTCGCCGAAGCGGATCGCCGCCGGCGAATCCGAAATGGCGATCGCCGGTCCGGTCGTGTCGGAGATCGTCGTCGCACCGTTGACGGTGAAGCTGCCCGCGACATTCTCGAGCACGACGCCCGACGTGCCGCCGCTCTGGCTGATCGAGTCCAGCACCACATGAGCGGTGATCGGATCGATGAAGACGGCGGTGCCGCCATTGCCCGATATTGTGCCGCCGGTGGTGGTGAACGTCCCGCCGGTCGACGTGCCCTGCACGGTGATGCCGCGGTCAGTATTGTCCTGCGCATTGATGGTGGCGAAGGTGTAGGTGCCCTTGCCGCTGATATCGAGACCGTCGTCGAGATTGCCCTGCAGCAGCGTCGTGCCGGTGAAATTGTAGGTGCCGTCGCCTTCGATGTGCAAGCCATCGAGGCCGTTGCCGGTGGCGGTGAAATTGGAGCCGGTGATGCCGGTCGAGCTGCCGGTGAAGTCGGCGCCGTTGCCGCCCGCACCGGTGACCGTCACATTGGTCAGCGTCGCGCCGGTGATGTTGTTGCCGAAAATGCCGTCGGCGCCGCCGGTGATGGTGATGCCGTTGAGCGTGTTGCCGTTGCCCAGCGTGATGACCGGGTTGGCGACGTTGGTGCCCTGGATCGTGCCGTCGCTGCCGCCCAGGTTGAAGGTGCTGGTGCCGCCGCCGAAAAGCCTGGCGGTGACGCTTTCGCCGCCGCCGATGACGGTCTGTCCATTGGCAAGCGTCACGCCGCCGGTCGTCAGATTGCCGTTGCCGCCAAGCGCGACGACAAAGCCGTTCGCACCCGACTTGGTCACGGCGTCGTCCAGAGTCGTCGGGTCGGCCAGCGTGCCGGCGCCGGCGAGGCCGCCATCGGCGAAATAGAACTTGCCGAAGGCGGCATTGGTGGCGGCGTTGATCGCGACACGCGTCGTCGAGCCGCCGGTCAGCGTCTGCGACTGGACGCGGACCCCGATATCGCCACGCACGCGTTCGTTGACGCGCTTGCGCAGGCCTTCGCTGACCGGATAGACCGGCTCCGGCCCGTTGTCGGCCCCATTGGCCGCATTGTCCGAGCCGCTGCCGGGATTGAACGGGATGTTCAGCCGCACGCTGCCGGCGAACTGGGTGTCGTCGCGATTGTCGTTGCGGACCTCGCCGGCGAAGACCAGTTCCGTGTTGCTGCCGAAGACATCGCCGATCGTATACTCGAACCCGGCCTTGGCGCCTGTGACGCTGCCGTCGTCGCCATGCGGATCCTCGAAGTGATAGCCGCCGATGTCGAGCCGCAGCGAATGCTTGTCGGGCAGGGCGACCGGCACCTGCGCACCGATCTCGCCCTCGATGCCCCACGCGGCGTAGTCGCGGTGGTCAAGGACCGAGATCTGCTCGATCAGCTGGTTGCTGACCATCGACAGGGTCGAACTGGTCGAGTGATCCGTCGAATCGCCCTTGATCGGCAGATAGACGTTCACATGCGCATCGAAATGTGGCGTGATCGCCTCGGCGCCCAGCGTGGCGGCGGTGAACTGGGTGGAGTTGTAGTTCTCGAGGTTGAGATAGGCGTAGCCGCCGATCATCAGGTCCGGGTTGACGATGCGGCGAATGCCGAGGCCGACATCCTGGCCGGAACCATCCTTGAAATCATGCTTGGCCCGGACATCCAGGAACAGCACGGATTCGGCCGTCTGCTTGAGCGGGATGAAACCTTCGAGCGCGCCGTTGCCGCCATTGTTGTCGGCGCCGATGATGGCGCGGATCTGCGGCTGCCACAGGCCGTTCGGATCGGCATGGGCCGTCAGACTGGAAAGACCGAGCGCCAGCGTCGTCAGCGCCGTCGTCTTCCAAAGATGCCTGGCGATTTGCGAACGGCGATAGCCAGCGCGAATGTGGAAATCCTCCCCACGCGCCGCTATCTCACCAACTTGCCGAGAAGTCTCGGTAGTTCCCATCCCTGGCGAGTCCTTCGGGGACTACACGCGCCCCGTGTAGATTCTTACTCGAATTCTATTGTATAGCGAGTCCTGGCCGATCCGATTTCTAGAGCTTTCCTGCAAAATTGCTCGCTGTGTCTGAAAGGCCACAGTAATTTCGCCGGCTTGCTTGCCTCCGGCTCGGCTTTCGGAACAGTCGCGAGTGTTGTATCAAGCCATGCTCGGGAGAATACCGGGGCGCGGCGAGGAAACATGCAAGGCATCCGGCAAAACAACATGGCACTTACTTTAGACAAGTCTAATTTACTTGGCGTGGCCGCGGGGCTGGCCGCCCTGTGGCTTGGTCTGGCCGCCGGCCCAGCCCTTGCCGAAGATGCCAAGCCGGCCCAGCCAAAGCCGGCTGAAACCAATGCAAAACCGGCCGATGCCAATCCGTGGGCGGTGAACTGCTCCTCCGGTTCGGCGACCACCGAGCTTCAGTGCCAGGTGTCGCAGAACCTGACCGAGGCCAAGACCGGGCAGCGCGTGCTGACCGTGACCGTGCGCCGCGACAACGGCAATGGCAGCCTCGCCATGCTGCTTGCCCTGCCGCACGGCCTGTTCCTGCCGTCCGGCGCCTCCTTCCAGATCGACCAGGGCCAGAAGACGACGATTGCCATCCAGACCAGCGACCAGAACGGCGCCTATGCCGCCACGCCGTTGTCGGCGGATCTCATCAAGGCCATGAAGTCCGGGACCAATCTGAACATCGGCATGGAATCGGTCACCCGCAAGCCGGTCACCATCCCGGTGTCGCTGGCCGGCTTCACCGCCGCCGTCGCCAAGCTGGAATCGATCAAGTAGCTGCTGTCAGCGGCTTGATTGTGCGCACCCGGAATGCTCCGTTGCCGCTTCGGACAGTGGAGAAACCCATGACAGGCTTTGTCGATCGCCAGCGCGCGGCGCAACTGATGGACCGCGCCGGCATCGAGGCGCTGGTGCTGTGCGCGCCTGAGGCCTTCCACTATGCGACCGGAGCCTCGATCGGGCCGTCGGGACTGTTCCGGCGCGCCGGCGCCGGCTTCGTCGTCATCCCGGCTGGCCAAGACTTGCCGGTGGGCGTCGTGGTGGCGGATTTCAATGCGGGACAGCTGCAACTGGCTCTGTCGGATGCCGTCATCCGCAGCCACCCGATCTGGATCGAAACCGCCACGCTTGACGCCTCGACCGCAGGGCAAGGGCTGGCGCAACGCGTCGAGGCCGGCCTTGCCTCGTCTGGCCGGGCGCCTGGTTTTTCCCGGCCGGCAACATTCGAACTTGCCCGTTCCGTCCGCGAACTGAAGGAGATCCTGAGCGGGTTCGGACTTGAGCGCGCAAGGATCGGCGTCGATCTCGATTTTATTCCCGCCGCCGATCTCTCGGTCATGCAGGCGCTGCTGCCGGGCTGCACGATGGTCGACGGCTCGGCCGTGCTCGACAGGTTGCGGGCCATCAAGTCGCCGCGCGAGATCGATCTGCTCCAGCAAGGCATCATCCTGTCGGAAGCCGGGCTGGAGCGGCTGCAGGTCGATGCCATGGCCGGCATGCGTCAGGGCGATCTCATTGCCCTCTATCGGCAAGGCGTCGCCACGGCCGCGTCCGGCCTGTCCCATCCGGTCGCCACAGCCGAATATGTGACGCTGGGCGCGAAGGCCAAAAGCACCGATGCGAAAGCCATGCCTGGCGATCCGCTGAAGTGCGACATGGTCTGCACGGTCGGCGGCTACGCCTCCGACATGTCGCGCAACTTCACCTTCGGATCGCCATCCGCCGAGCAGGCCGAACTGCACGCGATCGCCGAGCGGGCCTTTGACGACGGGCTGGCAGCGCTTGTTCCGGGAGCCACGCTCACCCACGTGCATCGCGTCGCCACCGACAGCCTGGCGCGGCAAGGGCTGCGCACCTACCGCCGCGGTCATTTCGGCCATGGCGTCGGCCAGTCGGTCTTCTCGGAGCAATGGCCGTTCATCGCCGCCGATAGCGATGTCGTCATCGAAGCCGGCATGGTGCTGGCCTTCGAGATCCCGCTCTACATAGACGGCCTCGCCAGCTTCAATCTCGAGGATCAGTTCCTGATCACACCGGACGGGGCTGTCGCCATGAACCGCTTGCCGAGACGGCTGGAGAGGATTGGGTAGCGAGGGCGTGGTCGTTTTTCAAAGATAGCGCTCTACGGCGCCCCCCTCTGCCCTGCCGGGCATCTCCCCCTCAAGTGGGGAGATTGACTGTTTCGGCGTCGGTCTTCGTCTTCAACGTCGAATATTGGCGAAGGTGGTCGTAGCAGCCGATCTCCCCACTTGAGGGGGAGATGTCCGGCAGGACAGAGGGGGGCGCCACGGAACTCGGTGGTGAGGTGGCCAGCACCTAACCACTCACCGGTGGCCGCCGATCGCTCCACGGCATCTCCTGCTCCAGCTGCGCCGACGCGGCCAGCACCGTTGCCTCGTCACCGTAGCGGCCGACCAGTTGCACGCCGATCGGCACGCCGTCTTTCGACCAGCCGAGCGGCAGCGAGATCGCCGGCTGGCCGGAGATGTTGAAGGGGAACGCAAACACCGAATCCGCCCACTTGGCGTTGTAGCGGTCGATGTCGGTTTCCGACATGTCGTAATAGCCGAACGGACGCGGCAGCTGCGTCAGGGTCGGGGTGATGAAGATATCGTAGGCGCCGAGGTCGCCGACGATGTCGCGGCCGACCTGCCTGAGCTGCTCGACATCGGAGATGTGCCTGGTGCCGCTGGTCGAGCGGCCGCGCTCGATGATTGCCCAAGTCACCGCCTCGACATCGCCTGGCGTCACCGGCCGGCCGATCACCGTCTCAAGGTAGTCGAACGTCGCCGCCGTCTGCACGCAGGTCATGTTGGTGTAGGTCTTCCACACAGCGTTCGCGTCGAGCGGCATATCGTGCTCCTCGACGTCGTGGCCGAGCCGCTCGAGCGCAGCCACGGTTGCCAGCACCGCCGCCTTCACCTCCGCATCGATCGCCGTGCCGTTGGGTGGCGTGACGGAAAAGCCGATGCGCAGCTTCTTTGGCGCCCGTGCCGACAGGCTGAGCCAAGAACCATCGGGCACCGGCGGCGTATAGGGGTCGCCCGGCAGCGCGCCGGCAACCGCGTCGAGATAGGCCGCCGTGTCGCGCACGGTGCGCGAGCAGCACAGGAAGTACGCGCCGCCATACCAATAGTCGCCGAACGGCGCGAGGCTGACGCGGCCGCGCGACGGTTTCAGCCCGACGATACCGCAGCAGGAGGCCGGAATGCGGATCGAGCCTGCACCATCGCTGGCCTCGGCGATCGGCACCATGCGCGAAGCGATGGCCGCGGCAGCGCCGCCGCTCGAGCCGCCGGGCGTGATGCCTTCCTTCCACGGGTTCTTGGTCACACCGTAGAGTTTTGGTTCGGTGGTGATCGACCAACCGTTCTCCGGCGCGTTCGACTTGCCGACCAGCACCAGCCCGGCCGCCTTCATGCGGCGAACGACCTCGGTGTCGAAATCGGCAACGACATCCCTGAGGTAGAATGAGGAGTTGGTGTTCGGTGCCCCGGTCCAGGACGAGGCCAGCTCCTTGAGCAGGAACGGCACGCCGGCGAAGGGCGCTGATGTGTCGATTGTCTCGGCCTGGGCGCGCGCCATGTCGTAGAGGCGATGGATGACCGCATTGAGCGTCGGGTTGAGCCGCTCGACCAGCGTGATCGCCGCCTCCACCAGTTCCCCCGGTGAAACGTCGCCCCGCTTCACAAGTGCCGCAAGGTCGAGCGCGTCGGACTCGGCATAGGTTTTCAGCAGACTTTCGGTGACCATGTCTCTCTCCCGTCGTTCGTTGATCTTGCCAACGTTGGCGCCGCCCCTCAGCCGCCTGCCGGCACCTTCTCCCCGTATAGTGACGGGGAGAAGGGAGACGCTCCAACGCTGACGACCCCCTCTCCCCGTTCTTCACGGGGAGAGGGTAAGGGTGAGGGGCAGCGCCGGCCTGAAACGATTGCCGCCAGCAGCCGGATTGCGTCAGGCCAGGTCGATGGTCCGCCCGAGTGCGATGCTCTGTTCAGCGGCCAGCACGATGCGCAGGCTGTTGACCGCCGCATCCATCTGCTCGGTGAGGTCGAGATCCTCGCGGATGGCGCGCAGGAAGAAGGCCTGCTCGCGGTCGCAGAGCTCCTGGTGGCCGGGCTCGTCCTCCATGCTGACGATCTCGTCGGGCTTCGAGAAATTCTTGTCGCCGTCGACCTGAGCATAATGGATCTTCAGCGCATCGGTCTTGGTGTGGCGGTCGATGTCGGCGGAACTCGAAACCTCTGCAAGTTCGGCAGCATTGCTTGCCTGCTGGCCGGCGACGATCGACACCGCGCCCTTGGGGCCGACCACGTCCTTCACGAAATAGGCCGTTTCGCTCATCATTGGGCCCCAGCCCGCCTCGTACCAGCCGACCGAGCCGTCATCGAAGGTGACGTGCAGGTGGCCGTAATTCTGCTTGTCGGCTTCCGCCCAGAGCTTGGCGCCGATGCCATGCACGCGCACCGGCTTGGCGCCGGTCAGCTGGCACATGACGTCGACATAATGGACGCCGCAATCGACGATCGGGATCAGCGAATCGATCAGGTTCTTGTGCCAGTGCCAGGCGCTGCCGCTGCTCTGCTGGTTGAGGTTGAGCCGCATCACCAGCGGCTTGCCGAGCGTCTTCCCGACCTCGATGAACTTGATCCATGACGGGTGGACGCGCAGGATATAGCCGAGCACCAGCTTGCGGTTCTTCGCCCGCGCCGCCGCGACAACCTTCTCGGCATCCTCATTGTTGGTGGCGAGCGGCTTTTCCATGAACACATGGCAGTTGGCGGCGATTGCCTTCAGCGCATATTCGGCGTGGGTGTTCGGCCAGCTGTTGATCGACACCGCGTCCGGTTTTGTTTCCTTCAGCGCCTGGTCGAAATCCTCGTAGAGTGGGTAGCCGGCTAACTCTCCCGGAATCTTCGTGTTGCTCTTGATCGAGCGGCTCATAATGCCGACGATCTCGAAACCGTCGAGCCGGTGATACGCGCTGGCATGCGACGCACCCATATTGCCGAGACCCACCACCAGCACTTTTACTCTGTCGGACACCGCTGCCTCCCAAATTCTTGATTAAATCACAGGCGGCGCTGTTGCCGTCGCCCGCATGTTTATCCAGGACAATCACCTTAGGTTGGCGCCGCCCCTCATTGCCCTGCCGGGCATTTCTCCCCGTATAGTGACGGGGAGAAAGGGCTGGCCGCAATGTTGGCGATTGGCGAAATCATCAACGACAGCGTCCCCTCGCCCCGTTTACGGGGAGAGGATGCCGGCAGGCAGGTGAGGGGCGGCGCTGACCTGGACAATTGCCAGCCCTACTTCACCGCCGAATCGAACTGATGCGCCTTGATCTTCTCGACATCGAGCGCGGCAAAACCTTCCGACAGCTTGACGCCGTCGGCATCGGCCTTGACCTTGGCCTTGTCGAAATCATTGGCCGGGCCGATCAAATCGTTGGTGCAGACATCCTCGGCCTTCACCGGAGCGGTGATCTGGCCGATCTTGTGGATTTCGTCGAAGAAGCCCTGCCAGCTCGCCATGTCGTGCGAGCCCCAGCCGCCGCGTTTGTCCATGTCGCCGCGGAAGACGTTGATCTGCTGCAGGATCGAGGTGGTGCCAAGCTCCGGCCCGAGATTCTTGGCCAGCGTCGGGAACTGCTCGAACACCGCTTCGACCGCCGCGCGGGGATTCTGGTAGCCGAATTCGAGGCCCATCGCCCAGCCGCGCAGGTACTTTTCCAGCAACGCCTTCTTGTCGGCGTCCTCCAGATCGGCGGCGCGCACGACGAAAGTATTGGCCGGCAGCTTTGAGTTCTGCACGCCGAGCCAGTATTCGAAGTCGAGCCCCTTGGCGATCCATTCGGCGCGTAGGCCTTCCCACGACAGGGCAGCGTCGCCCTGGCCGCCGGCAAGAGCCGTGCCCCATGTCGGCCAGCCGGCTTCGACATATTTGACCTTCTTGATGTCGACGCCCTGCGCCGCCAGCAGCGGGTCGGTGATCGACTGCCAGGCGGCGGAGCCGAGCAGGATGGTCTTGCCTTCCAGCTTCTTCAGATCGTTCGATCCCTCGCCCTTGCGGAAGGCGATGCTGAACGTGTCGCGGGCGCCCATATGGAACACCGACTTCAGCTTCATGCCGTTCTGGATGGCGAAAGAGAACACGCCGGGCGACGGGAAGCCCATATCGGCCTGGCCGACATCGACGAACTTCACCGTCGCGGTGCCGTCCGACGGCCCCGGCTGCATGTCGGTGTCCAGCCCATCGAAATAGCCGGCCTTCTTGGCTGCCCAGTAGGGATAGTCGTCGAGCACTTCGAGCGTGCCGCGCGGCGAGATCCAGGTGAATTTTCCGTAGGGTTCGGCCCTGGCCTTGAGGCCGGTGGCGCCAAGCGCCGTCGCGGTCACCAGCCCGGCGCCGGTCACCTGCAGGAAGTAGCGGCGGCTGATGCCCGCCGGGCTGATGGAGTTTTCTTTGGTCATAGCATTCCCCTTTTTTGTTTGATGTCAGTCTCTTGCCGCCGCCTCCCGGGCGCGCCGTCATATCCCTGTGTTCAAGCCTCCCAGCTCGCCCATTTCTTGCCGATCAGGAAGAACAGCACGTAGATCAGGATGCCGAGCGTCGACAGGATCAGCACCACGGCGAAGAACTGCGGCATCTGGATCATCGACGAATAGGTGGTCAGCCGGTTGCCGAGGCCGAAGCCGCCGCCGACCATTTCGGCGCCGACCGCGGTCAGCAGACCGAAGATGGCGCCGATCATCAGCCCGACCAGGATCATCGGCAGCGCCATCGGCGCTCGGATTTTCCAGAAGATCTGCAGGGTGCTGGCGCCATAGGAGCGTGCCAGCGCGATCTTGGCGCTGTCGACGCGGCGAAAGCCGGTGGCGGCATTGATCATCACCATCGGCCCGGCGGCCAGCGCCACCGCGATGATGCGCGGCGTGTAGCCGAAGCCGAAGCGCAGGATCAGAAGCGGCACCAGTGCCAGCATCGGCGTGGTGACCAGAAGCAGGATGTAGGGCGCGACGATCTTCTCGGCGAACGGAAACTGGGTGATGACGGCGGCCAGCACCAGGCCGATGATGGCGCCGATGGTGAAGCCGGACACCAGCTCGACGAGCGTGTAGCCGAGATGCGGCGCGATCAGCGGGAACTCGTCGAACAGCGCATAGGCGATCGAGCTCGGCGGCGGCATGATGTAGAGCGGCACGTGGAACAGCCGCAGCGCCAGTTCGATGCCGCCGATGATGATCACCGCCACGGCAAGAATGGCCGCCACCTCCTTGCCCGACTTGATGCCGGGGCCGCTGGCGAAGGCCGACAGATTGGTCAGGCTGACCTCGTGGCCGTCGGCAGACTTGGATTTGGAGAATTCCGGAATGGCGTCGCCTCCGCTCACGGCCTGATCCTCACGATCTCGGCGCTCGCGCGCTCCGGCGCTTTTGGCCGCGTGCGTTCGCCGACAATGTCCATCTTGATACGGTTGGTGAGGTCGAAGACCTCCTTCGTCGCCATGATCTCCAGCGAGCGTGGCCGCGCAAACGGCACGCGATATTCCTTGGCGACGCGGCCCGGCCGGGCGCTCAGCACCACGACCCGGTCGGAGAGGAAGATCGCCTCCTCGATCGAGTGGGTGATGAAGACGATCGTTGTCTTGGTGTCGAGCCAGATCTCCTCGACCAGCCGGTTCATCTCCTCGCGGGTGAAGCTGTCGAGCGCGCCGAACGGCTCGTCCATCAAAAGCACCGAGGGCTTCAGCGCCAGCGCCCGCACGATCGCCGCACGCTGCTGCATGCCGCCCGACAGCTCACGCGGAAACTTGCCGCCGAAGCCGTCGAGCCCGACCCGGTTGAGCAGATGCGCGATCCACGCCCGGTCCGGCTTCTCGCCCTTGATCTCGAAAGGGAAGCGGATGTTGGCGTCGAGATTGCGCCACGGCAGGAGGTTCGCCTCCTGGAAGACGATGCCGATATCGGGATGCGGACCGGTGATGGCCTTGCCATCGAGCCGGATCTCGCCGCTGGTCAGGCTGTGCAGGCCCGACATCGACCACAAGAGCGTGGTCTTGCCGCAGCCGGAAGGGCCGACGATCGAGACGATTTCATTGGCGCTGACATCTAGGCTGCAGCGGTCCAGCGCCAGCAGGTCGCCGGAGGCCGTGTGATAGATCTTGGTCGCTGCCTGCACGCCAAGCTTCGGCTTTTTTGCATCGCCCGTATTCATCTGCCCCCCGGGAAGATTGCGCGATGATCCATTGGCTCATCCCCAGCGAAAATCAGTCTGTAACTATCCTACTTTCCTGTCAAGCACCGACGATGGCCACCGTATCAGGAAAATCGATTAGTATGCCTATCTGCTTGTTTTAATATCGGTTTTGCGGCCTTGAAATGCATGTTGCTTTCCTACATACTTCGGAACTGACACGGATCGGAGAGGACCGGAGGAAGGTGATCTTTACCCTACGACACGCTGCGGTTGCGATGCGGTCGGGCGCGTGGAGCCAGGGCGTGCAAACATGCTAAGACGGCAGCCTCGCAACCCAGGGAAAGACCAGGACCCCATGAACGAAGCTGGCAGCCAGGACGAGCCTGTTCCAGGCCAGGATACCGAGGGGCGCGATCCTGTCCGGCGCATTCCCGACATCATCTCGCTGGTCAAGGATTCCTACAGCGAATTGCGCCCGGCCGAACGGCGTGTCGCCGATGTCGTGCTCGACGACGTCAAATATGCCGTCGACGCCTCCAACGCCGCCCTTGCCCAGCGCGCCGGGGTCAGCGAACCGACGGTGACCCGGTTCTGCCGCGCCATCGGCTGCGAGGGCGTGCGCGACTTCAAGCTGAAGCTGGCGCAGAGCCTCGTCGTCGGTGCGCTCTATCTGGCCAAGTCGCCCTCCGTCAGCAATGACAATGGCATGCCGTTCTGGAACGCCGTATTCGGCGAGGCGCGCCGGGCGCTGCAGGAGGCCGAGCGGCAGCTCGACCCGGCGCAGCTGCAGAAAGCCGCCGATCTGATCGCCAAGGCGCGCCAGGTCACCGTGTTCGGCCTCGGCGGCAGCTCCTCGGCGCTGGCGCAGGAAACCCAATACCGGCTGTTCCGCTACGGCATCACCGTCAGCGCCCAGTGCGACCCCTATCTGATGCGCATGACCGCCTCGACGCTCAAGCCGGGCGATCTGGTGATCGCCATTTCGGCGACCGGACGCACCCGCGAGGTGATCGAGGCCGTCGAGCTCGCCAAGCACTACCGCGCCAACGCCATCGCCGTAACCGCGCCCGACACCGAACTCGCCCGCGCCTGCGACGTCAGGTTGACGGTGGCGGTGCCCGAATATCCCGACACGCTGAAGCCGACGGCCTCGCGCTTCGCCTTCCTGGCGGCGATCGACCTTCTGGCGGTGGCCTCGGCCTACAAGCTCGACGGTTCGGCCCGCGAGACCGTGCGCCGCATCAAATACAACGCCCAGATCCACCGCACCGGCAAGGAGATGGAGCCGCTCGGAGACTAGCTCCCTTCTCCCCGTTCACGGGGAGAAGGTGCCGGCAGGCGGATGAGGGGCGGCGCCGAGTTCAACAATTGATGATCCCAACTTGGATTGGGCGCATGCACAAAGAGGGAAAGAAATGCTCGAAATAGCACCGACGAAACAGGCAGCCGCATGGCTCGAATCCCTGGCGCAGGCACTCGCAGCCGGCGACGTGGCCGCTGCGAGCAACCTGTTCGTCGACGATTGCTACTGGCGCGATCTCCTGACCTTCACCTGGAACATCACCACCATGGAAGGCCGCGAGGCGATCGCCGACATGCTGGCGGCGACGCTGGCGACGGCCAAGCCGAGCGCGTGGCAACTGACCGGCGAGGCGATCTCGGACGATGGCACCATCGAGGCGTGGTTCAGCTTCGAAACCGCGGTGGCCAGGGGAGAGGGCATCATGCGGCTGCGCGACGGCCGCTGCCGCACGCTGTTCACGGCAATGACGGACCTGAAAGGCTTCGAGGAGCGCAAGGGGGCGAAGCGGCCGCTTGGCGTGCGCCACAAGGCCGATCCCAGGCGCGAGACCTGGTCGGAGGCGCGGGCGCGCGAGACGCGCGAGCTCGGCACCGAGGAACAGCCCTACTGCCTGGTCATCGGCGGCGGCCAGGGCGGCATCATGCTGGGGGCGCGGCTGCGCCAGCTCGGCGTGCCCACCATCGTCATCGAGAAGAATGCGCGGCCGGGCGATTCCTGGCGCAACCGCTATCGCACGCTCGTGTTGCACGATCCGGTCTGGTACGACCATCTGCCCTACATTCCCTTCCCCGAAAACTGGCCGGTGTTCACGCCCAAGGACAAGATGGGCGACTGGCTGGAAATGTACACGCGCGTCATGGAGCTCAATTACTGGGTCGCCACGAAATGCCTGAGCGCGTCCTATGATGAGGCCGAAAAAGTCTGGACCGTGGTCGTCGACCGCGTCGGCCGCCAGATCACGCTGAAGCCGAAGCACATCGTCTTCGCCACCGGCGCCTACGGTCCGCCACGGCGGATCGATCTGCCGGGCGCCGACCGGTTCAAGGGCGAGTTGCTGCACTCCAGCCAGTATGCCAGCGGCGACAAATTCCGCGGCAGACGAGTCGCGGTCATCGGCGCGGCCAGCTCCGGCCACGATGTCTGCGTCGACCTCTGGGAAAGCGGCGCCGAGGTCACCATGATCCAGCGTTCGCCGACGACGGTGGTCAAATC
>NZ_RZRK01000719.1:0-3081 GCF_003997835.1 Mesorhizobium sp. M7A.F.Ca.CA.004.12.1.1 | reverse complement strand
GAGCCATCCGACAGACGGCCGACGGTGCGATCCGGAAAGCGGCGTAAACAATTCCATCGGAGGCAAGCATGGCGGCCGTCCCCCCTGTCTGCGATTTCGGCTGGCGCGCCATCGATGCCGTTTTGCCTGGCGTCGACGGCAGGTCGCATTCGATCTTCAGCCAGGCCGGCCCGAACGGTCTGGTCGTGGCCTTCATCTGCAATCACTGCCCTTATGTGAAGGCAGTGATTTCACGTATCGTGCGCGATGCCAACGACCTCAAGGCCGAAGGTATCGGCTTTGTCGCGATCAACTCAAACGATGCCGACACCTACCCGGAGGATTCCTTCGACCAAATGAAGCTCTTCGCCACGACGAACGGCTTCAGCTTCCCTTACCTGCACGACCAGCACCAAACTGTGGCGCGCGATTACGCAGCCGTGTGCACTCCCGATTTCTTCGGGTTCAACAGCGAGTTGGGACTGCAATATCGCGGTCGGCTGGACGCCTCGCGACGAGAAGCCGGAGCGCCCGGGCTGAGACGCGACCTGTTCGAGGCGATGAAGCAGGTTGCCCGAACCGGCGACGGGCCGCTGGACCAGATCGCCTCGATCGGCTGCTCGATCAAGTGGAAGGATGCCGCATGAACGTCGGTGCAGGTAGGCCGCTTCGATCGCCGAAGGCGATCCTGTTCGATCTCGACGGCACGCTGGTCGACTCGGCACCGGACATAGCGGCCGCCGTCAACGAACTGCTGGCCAGTCGCGGTCTGCCGCCGCTGCGCCTGGATCAGGTCACGGCCATGATCGGCGGCGGCGTCAGGAAATTGATCGAGCGAGCCTTCGCCGCGTCGGGAGCGCCACTGCTCGGCAACGCTCTCGATGAGGCCCATCGCGTCATGGCGCCTATCTACCGCCGGCATCTGACCGGCCTGACAAGGCTGATGCCTGGAGTCAGGGAGGCTCTCACCCACTTTCATTTGGGCGGAGTAAGCATGGGCGTGGCAACCAACAAACCGCAGTTGGCGACCCGCGAAATCCTGCTTCATTTCGGATTGACGGAATATTTCGGCGCAATCGTTGGCGGAGACGCGGTGACATTCCTGAAACCGGCGCCCGATGCCCTGCTGCTGGCGTTGGCACAGCTTGGGGTCGACGCCGGTGACGCGCTGCTGGTCGGAGACAGTGGCGCTGACCTGGGTGCCGCACGCGCCGCCGGCATGGCCGTCATTCTGTTGCGCGGCGGCTACAGCCACATTCCGGTGGAAGAGCTTGGCGCCGACCTTGTTTGCGACAGCCTTTTCGATCTGCCTTCGGCCATGCAGAAGCTGCAAGCCGATGCGTGATCAAGGCGTCCGCCGGCCGAACGCAAATTCGAACGGCCGGCTGCGCTCTATTTCGAGAATTGCTTCAGATAGGCAATGACATTGGCGATGTCTTCGTCCTGCTTGAGGCCGACAAACGCCATCTTCGTTCCTTTGATCATGGCCTTGGGATCGTGAAGATAGGTCTTCAGCGAGGGCTCATCCCATTTGACGCCGGATTTTCCAGCCGCGACCATCGCCTGAGAATAGCTGAACCCCGGGTGTGTCCCAGCCGTTCGGCCTATGACGCCGTTCAACGACGGGCCGACCTTGTTCTTGTCCTGGTCGGCGGCATGGCAGACCTTGCATTTGGCGAAGACCTTCTCACCGGCCGCCGCATCCTGGGCCTGGGATTGGCTCGCCATGAAGGGCACAACGGACATGACTGCGAAAAATGCGATTGCGCGCATGGTATTTCCTCATTGATCGTCTGGGTGCCCTGGACGATTTGCGCATGCCGATCCTTTGATCCGTCTGCATGCGCCTTACGCGGTGGAGTGGAATATCCGCTTCTCCCGTGGAGCCGCGCCGCGTGGCTCAGAAGCTAATTGGCATGTTGTGAAAGTCAATCGTA
The DNA here is from genome assembly GCF_003997835.1 of Mesorhizobium sp. M7A.F.Ca.CA.004.12.1.1. Classification (NCBI taxonomy): domain Bacteria; kingdom Pseudomonadati; phylum Pseudomonadota; class Alphaproteobacteria; order Hyphomicrobiales; family Phyllobacteriaceae; genus Mesorhizobium; species Mesorhizobium sp. M7A.F.Ca.CA.004.12.1.1. The sequence goes on along the minus strand of NZ_RZRK01000719.1, from coordinate 1,165 downwards.
CAAAGGTTTAGAGGCCTGGGTGCTCAAGAGACCTGTCCATTCGTCTTTGTTGACGGCTATCCGGCGAGCGCGTAGCTTGACCTCATTCCGGTTTCTCCATTGGCACCTCGGGAAATCCGGCAAGCGGTGATTTTGTCCTCGCTCCTGGTTGGGCTGGGCTTGCCGATATGGGCGTTTGGGAACGCGCAAGAGGTGCTGAATGGACATGGTCGATCTCATATTGACGGTTTGCCTCAGCGCCAATCCGAGCAATTGCCGAGACGAACATCTCTATTTCGAGAGCCGCGGCACTCTGTTCCAATGCATGATCCTTGCCCCCAGCGAAATCGCGAAATGGTCTCAAGAACACCCGAACCTCAAGGTCATGCGCTGGAAATGCGCATTTCCGAGCAAGGAACGAGCCATCTAATTTGGCAGCGCGGAACCCTGGGGAGGAGGTGTCATGATGGTTTCACGGCGCATGACGCTGCGTCTGGCGGTTCTCGGGACAGCCGCTGTTCTTGCTACCAGGCCGGTCGTTGCGGCAGCCAGGATTCGCCTCGGTGTGCTGAAGTTCGGAACCGTGAGTTGGGAACTCGATACGCTAAGGCGGCACAAATTCGATGCCGCCAACGGGATCGATCTGGAGATCATCGACTTCGCCGGCGAGGATGCAACCAACGTCGCGATGCTGGCTGGCGCGATCGACATGATCGTCTCCGACTGGCTGTGGGTCTCGCGCCAGCGCTCCGAAGGCGGCGACCTCACATTGACCCCCTATTCGACCTCCGTGGGGGCGATCATGGTGAAGGAGGATTCGCCGATCCGGACGGTCGCCGATCTCGAGGACAAGAAAATCGGCGTCGCCGGCGGCCCGCTCGACAAGAGTTGGCTGCTTATACAAGCGCTGAGCAGACGCGATCTCGGCGTCGACCTGTCGGCAGCCAGCGACATCGTCTTCGGCGCGCCGCCGCTGATTTCGGAAAAGGCGATACAGGGCGAACTCGATGCGGTGCTGAATTTCTGGCATTTTTGCGCCCGTCTCGAGGCCAATGGCTTCCGTCGACTGATCGGCGTGAACGACGCGGCAAAGTCGCTCGGGGCTCTGGGACCCGTTTCGACCCTCGGTTACGTCTTCCATGACCAATGGGCAAACGAGAACCCGGATGCAGTCAGGGGTTTCGTG
>NZ_RZRK01000718.1:0-3093 GCF_003997835.1 Mesorhizobium sp. M7A.F.Ca.CA.004.12.1.1 | reverse complement strand
GCGGCCACGCGGTTCGACATGTTGAAGAAGGCAGCGGTCGAGGCGATGTCCCAGATGTCGCGATCGGTGAAGCCGGCCTGACGCAGCGCGGCCCGGTCTGCCTCGACGATCTTGGCCGGCTCTTGCGTCAGCTTGACGGTGAATTCGAGCATTGCCACCTGCCTGGGCGAAAGATCGGCGGCGCGGAAATTCATCACCATCATTTCGCCGAGCGGCGGGTCGCCGGAGAGCTGGCGCACCGCCGCGCCATGCGCGGTCAGGCAATAGTAGCAATGATTGATCGAGGAGACGGCGACCGCGATCATCTCGCGTTCCAGCTTGGTCAGCCCGGACTCACCCAGCATCAAATCGTTGTACATGTCGGTGAAGGCGCGCAGCTTTCTGTCGTCGAAGGCATAGGCCCTGAGCACGTTGGGGACGAGGCCGAGCTTCTCCTCGCATTTGGCGAAATAGGTTTTTGTCGCCTCGCTCAGCTCTCCCTGGCCAAGATCAAGCGCGCTGATTTTGCCGGTCATGGGTCATTTCTCCTCGTTGCGCGGCATCTTGTCGCCAAATTCCGATAATTCTTGGCAAGCCGTCAAACCTTTGTCGCCAAACAGCGGTCATCTGCTACCATATTCGTAAAAGCATTCGACGGGAGGGACGTGCGTCATGGCCAGCGTGAAATCCGCGAGCAAGCCGAAGAAAAAAGCCACGGCAGCGATTAAAGCGGAGGAAAGGCCGGCCAGGCTTGCAGACTATCTGCTCGCCCGCGCGCCAGCTGAAGACATTGCTCCCTACGATGTGGCCGACCTGGAGCGGGCTGCCGATCTCGCCGGCCAGGCAGTCGCCACTCACAGGAAAGGCGAGTGCGTCGTCGCCGTCGATGCCGATTCGGGCGTTGTGCGAGACGGCCGCCCGATGACGGTTGTCACGGTCGTCAACGACAACATGCCGTTCCTGTTCGATTCCATCCTCGGCGAGATCACCGAGACATCGGGCGAACCGACCCTGGTCACCCATCCGGTTATCGTGGTGCGCCACGGCAAGGGCGGCGTGGAAGAAATCCTCGGCGACGGCAATTTCGCCAAGGACGATGGCAGCCACGACCGGCTTAGCGTCATCCATGTCCACATCCCGCGGGTGACATCCGAGCAGGCGAGCGGATTGAGCGAGCGGCTGCGCAAGATCCTTGGCCAGGTTCATGCCGCCGTTCACGACTGGAGGCCGATGCTGGCCCGCCTCGATCAGGCGATCTCGGAATTCCGCTATACGGCCGTGCCGCTCGACAAGAAGAGCGTTGCCGAGGCCCTCGCCTTCCTGGAGTGGCTGCGCGACGACAATTTCACCTTCCTTGGCATGCGCGAGTTCAAATACACCGGCGGCGAAGAAAGCGGTACGCTGGAGCGCGCTGAAAAGCCCGGCCTCGGCATCCTGTCCGACCCCGACGTGCTGGTGCTCAGGCGCGGCACCGAAGCGGTGACGACGACGCCGGAAATCCGCGCCTTCCTGCACGGGCCGGAGCCGCTGATCGTCACCAAGGCCAATGCCAAGTCGTCCGTGCACCGCCGCATCTATCTCGATTACATCGGCATCAAGACCTACACCGCCAAGGGTACGCTCGCGGGCGAATTGCGCATCGTCGGCCTGTTCACCTCGACCGCCTACACGCGCTCGGTGATGAAGATCCCGTATCTGAGGTCAAAAGCCGAAACCATCATCGCCAAGTCCGGCTTCGACCGGCACGATCACTCCGGCAAGGCGCTGATCAACGTGCTGGAAAGCTATCCGCGCGACGAATTGTTCCAGGTGCCGGTGCCGATCCTGAGGAAGCACGCCGCTGCCATTCTGGGCCTGGTCGAGCGGCCACGCGTGCGGGCGCTGGTGCGCGCCGACCAGTTCGACCGTTTCGTCTCGATCCTCGTCTTCGTGCCGCGCGACCGTTACGACAGCGTCGTGCGCGAGAAGATCGGCTCGTATCTGAAGACCGTATTCGAAGGTCGGCTGTCGGCCTATTACCCGGCCTTCCCCGAAGGCGGGCTGGCGCGCGTGCACTTCATCATCGGCCGCTCCGGCGGCAAGACGCCGAAGGTCGAGCAAGCGACGATAGAGGCGGCGATCCGCGACATCGTGCGTACCTGGGAGGACGCCCTTTCCGATGCGGCCGAGGCCAGTGGCGGCGACCAGGCTTTGAAGGCGATTGCCGCGCGGCTGCCGGAAAGCTACCGCGATTCGTTCAGCGCGGCGGTGGCGCTGGCCGATGCCAGGCGCATTGCCAAGATCAGCGCCGGCAATCCGATCGCCATCGATTATTATCGTCATGCCGAGCAGAAACCGCATCAGGCGTCGCTGAAAATCTATCACCATGGCAGCCCGGTGGCGCTGTCGCGGCGGGTGCCGGTGCTGGAAAACATCGGCTTCCGCGTCATCAGCGAGCGCACCTTCGAGGTCGGCGACGAACAATCCGGCCTGGTCTTCATCCATGACATGGAGTTGGAGAACAGCTACGGCAAGCCGATCGACCTGACTGACGGCGGCGGGCTGTTCGAGGACGCGTTCCTGTCCGTCTGGCGCGGCGACGTCGACAATGACGGCTATAACGGCCTTGCCCAGACCGCCGGCTTGTGGTCGGGCGAGATCACGATCCTGCGCGCCTATGGCCGCTATCTGCAGCAGGTGGGCATTCCGCAAAGCCAGGATTTCATCGCCGCCGCGCTCAATCGTTATCCCGACATAGCGCGGGGCCTGCATGCGCTGTTCATCGCCCGGCTTGGCCCGACGGCCGAGACCGAAGGCGTGGTGGCCGCAAAGCACCTCAAGGCCAAGATCAAGGACGCGCTGGAGGATGTGCCGAACATCGATGACGACACCATCATCCGGCGCTATCTCAATCTGATCGAAGCCTCGCTGCGCACCAATCATTTCGTTGCCGATACGAAAGAGAAAGGCCAGTCGCTGGCGATCAAACTCGATTCGCACGCGGTCGAGGGCTTGCCGGCGCCGCGGCCGTGGCGGGAGATCTTCGTCTACGGTTCCGAGGTCGAAGGCCTGCATCTGCGCTTCGGTCCGGTGGCGCGCGGCGGCCTGCGCTGGTCCGACCGCGCCCAGGACTAC
>NZ_RZRK01000717.1:0-3094 GCF_003997835.1 Mesorhizobium sp. M7A.F.Ca.CA.004.12.1.1 | reverse complement strand
ATTGTCAGCTAACCAGAAGGGCTTAAAATCGTACATCGAACACCTACATGTCGAACTCGCATGGGGAATCGAAAGAGGCAGGAATACGTGACTTCAGGTTTGACTGCCACGAGACGCGTGGTGCGAATGCAAGACGGCGACGGTAACGGCAATGGGGCCGGCCGTGGGACGGCCGTCATCACGCGCACCAAAACCAAGACCAAGAAGCCCAGCCTTTATCGGGTCCTCATCCTCAACGACGACTACACTCCGATGGAGTTCGTGGTTCACGTGCTGGAGCGTTTTTTCCAGAAGGATCGCGAAGCCGCCACACGCATCATGCTTCATGTTCACAATCATGGAGTGGGCGAGTGCGGGGTCTATACATTCGAGGTGGCCGAGACCAAAGTGTCCCAGGTCATGGATTTCGCCCGACAGAATCAGCATCCGCTGCAATGCGTGATGGAGAAGAAGTGAGGTAACATGCCGGCTTTCTCCCAAGGCCTGGAAAAGGCGCTTCACCAGGCGCTGACGCTCGCCAATGAGCGGCACCATGAATATGCAACCCTAGAACATCTGCTGCTCGCGCTCATCGACGACACCGAGGCGGCCGCCGTCATGCGAGCCTGCAATGTCGATCTCGATGAGCTCAAGCATACGGTTCTCACCTATATCGACACCGAGCTCGACAACCTCGTCACCGGTTACGACGAGGACTCCAAGCCGACGGCCGGTTTCCAGCGCGTCATCCAGCGCGCGGTGATCCATGTGCAGTCGTCCGGCCGCGAGGAAGTATCGGGCGCCAACGTGCTCGTCGCCATTTTCGCCGAGCGCGAGAGCCATGCCGCCTATTTCCTGCAGGAACAGCAGATGACCCGCTACGACGCGGTCAACTACATCTCGCACGGCATTGCCAAGCGTCCGGGCGCGTCAGAGACACGCTCGCCGCGCGGTGCGGACGACGAGCAGGGCGGCCAGAACGGCGCCGAGCCGCAAGAGGAAGGCGGCAAGAAGAAGCAGCAGCAGGATGCGCTGACGGCTTATTGCGTCAATCTCAACAACAAGGCCAAGGCCGGCAAGATCGACCCGCTGATCGGCCGCGAATCCGAGATCAACCGCACCATCCAGGTGCTGTGCCGCCGCTCCAAGAACAACCCGCTCTATGTCGGCGACCCCGGCGTCGGCAAGACTGCGATCGCCGAGGGCCTGGCCAAGCGCATCGTCGAGGGCGACGTTCCCGAAGTGCTGCACAACGCCACCATCTTCGCGCTCGACATGGGCACGCTGCTCGCCGGCACGCGCTATCGCGGTGATTTCGAGGAACGGCTGAAGCAGGTCGTCAAGGAGCTCGAGGATTATCCCGGTGCCGTGCTGTTCATCGATGAGATCCACACGGTCATCGGGGCAGGGGCGACATCAGGCGGCGCCATGGATGCGTCCAACCTGTTGAAGCCGGCGCTGTCATCGGGTGCGATCCGCTGCATCGGCTCGACCACCTACAAGGAGTTCCGGCAGTTCTTCGAGAAGGACCGTGCCTTGGTGCGGCGCTTCCAGAAGATCGACGTCAACGAGCCGACCATCGAGGACGCCATCGAGATCATGAAGGGCCTCAAGCCCTATTATGAGGAGTTCCACAAGGTGAAGTTCACCAACGAGGCGATCAAGGCCTCGGTGGAACTGTCGGCACGTTACATCAACGACCGCAAGCTGCCGGACAAGGCGATCGACGTGATCGACGAGACCGGCGCCTCGCAGATGCTGGTGCCGGAAGCCAAGCGCAAGAAGACCATCGGCATCAAGGAGATCGAGGCGACGATCGCCACCATGGCCCGCATCCCGCCGAAGACGGTTTCGGCCGACGACGAGAAGGTGCTTCAGGGCCTCGATATCGAGCTGAAGCGCGTCGTCTATGGCCAGGACACCGCGATCACCGCGCTGACCTCGGCGATCAAGCTGGCGCGTGCCGGCCTGCGCGAACCGGAGAAGCCGATCGGCTCCTACCTGTTCTCGGGTCCGACCGGCGTCGGCAAGACCGAAGTTGCCAAGCAGTTGGCCGCGTCGCTCGGCGTCGAGCTGATCCGCTTCGACATGTCGGAATATATGGAACGCCACACCGTCTCGCGGCTGATCGGCGCGCCTCCGGGCTATGTCGGCTTCGACCAGGGCGGTCTTCTGACGGACGGCGTCGACCAGCATCCGCATTGCGTGCTGTTGCTCGACGAGGTCGAGAAGGCGCATCCGGACCTGTTCAACATCCTGTTGCAGGTGATGGACCACGGCAAGCTGACCGACCATAACGGCAAGCAGATCGACTTCCGCAATGTGATCCTGATCATGACCACCAATGCGGGCGCGTCGGATGCGCAGCGCGCGGCGATCGGCTTCGGCTCGACCAAGCGCGAAGGCGACGATGTCGAGGCGATCAACCGGTTGTTCACGCCGGAGTTCCGCAACCGGCTCGATGCGATCATCCCGTTCGGCTCGCTGCCGGTGCCGGTCATCCATCAGGTGGTGCAGAAGTTCGTCATGCAGCTCGAGGCCCAGCTTTCCGAGCGTGGCGTCACCTTCGACCTGTCGGCGGATGCGATCGCCTGGCTCGCCGACAAGGGCTATGATGAGCGCATGGGAGCGCGGCCGCTCGGCCGTGTGATCCAGGAGCACATCAAGAAGCCGTTGGCCGACGAGGTGCTGTTCGGCAAGCTCAAGAAGGGCGGCACGGTGCGCGTCACCGTCGAGAAGAAGGAAACCGGCGAGACCGGCCTGAAGCTCGAATCGCTCGCCGACGAGGCGCCGGTGAAGCCGAAGAAGGAAGAGCCGGAAGAAACGCCGAAGCCCAGAAAGGCCGTGGCGAAGAAGCCGGCGGCCAAGAAGCTGGTGGCGCAGAAGCCCGAAGCCAAGGGCAAGGACGGCGGCAAGCGCAGTCTCGTCCCGCAACTGCCCAGAAAGAACTGACCTTGAGGAAAGTCGAAAAGCCCCGGAAACGGGGCTTTCAGACTGCTGACAAACCCCTGGCATTTGCTGGGGGTTTTTGATTCACTGGGTCATGTTGAAGCGACCCGCCCCTGAACAGACCGCGCTCGAGATGGTGACGCTGGATCAGTTGGTTCCTGCCGAT
>NZ_RZRK01000716.1:0-3114 GCF_003997835.1 Mesorhizobium sp. M7A.F.Ca.CA.004.12.1.1 | reverse complement strand
GCGTTCCCCCAGCGGCGGCGTGTTCTCGGGGGAGGTCGAGCCATAGACGGCGACGATCGGCGTGCCGACGGCGGCCGCGACATGCATCAGCCCGCTGTCGTTGGACACGGCCAGCCGTGCGGCTGATATCAGATCGATGGCGTCCTCCAGCCGCGTCTGTCCGGCGAGATCGACGACGCCGGGGGCCAGGGCCGCGATCTCCGCCGTCACGTCGCGGTCGTTCTTCGAGCCAAACAGAGCAACCTTCAAGCCTTTGCCCATGAAATCGCGGGCAAGCCCGGCATAGCTTTCGCTGGGCCAGCGCTTGGCCGGGCCGAATTCGGCGCCGGGCATCAGGGCCACGAATTTCTGCGGCGCCAAGCCGAAACGGCCGAGCAGGTCGACCTGGTTTTTCGTGTCCACGGTCAGTCGCGGCGCCCGGAAAGTGCCGCCCTGGGCGAGACCGAAATAGGCCTGCGCTGTGCGTCGTTTGATGCTGTCGGGCAATGGCACGATGTCGGTCAACAGGCCATAGCGCATCTCGCGCAAATTGCCGACACGGCGCGGAATACGGGCAAAGAACGGGATCAGCGCCGACTTCCAGCTGCCCGGCAGGATATAGGCCATGTCGTAGCGGCCGCGCAGCAGGCGGCCGAAGCGGCGGCGATGGGTGAATTCGAGCGCGCCGGGTTTGAGCGGAAAGTCGATCTGCTGGCGGATCTCGGGCATGCGCTTGACCAGCGGCGCGGCCCAGGCCGGCGCCAGCACATCGATAGCGGCGTTGGGACGCAACTCCTTCAGCGCCGAAAACAGGCACTGCGCCATCACCATGTCGCCCACCCAGCGTGGGCCGATCACGAGGATCGTTGGGCTTTCAGCCATTCGACATAGTCTCTGACACCGGTTTCCACTGTCCGGAATTGGCCGTTATAACCGGCCGCGCGCAAACGGGACATATCAGCTTGCGTAAAGCTCTGGTAGCTGCCCTTGAGATGGTCGGGAAAGGGGATGAATTCAATCTCGCCTTTCCCCAACGTGTCGATCACCGTTTCGGCTATGGCGCGGAAGGGCTGGGCACGGCCGGTGCCGCAATTGAAGATGCCGCTTGAGCCCTGTTTCCACAGCCACAGATTGACGTCGGCAACGTCGCCGACGTGGATGAAGTCACGGCTTTGTTCGCCGGGTCCGAACCCGTCATAGGCGCCGAACAGTTTCGGGTTCTGGCCTTGTTCGACCTGGTTGAACAGATGGAAGGCGACGGAGGCCATGGCGCCCTTATGCGCCTCGCGCGGGCCATAGACGTTGAAGTAGCGCAAGCCCACGACCTGTGAATGGTCGGTATCGAAGGCGGTGCGCCCGGCGAACACGGTTCGCCTGACGTAATCGTCGAACAGCTTCTTGGAATAGGCGTATACGTTGAGCGGCCGCTCGAGCGCGGGATCCTCGCGAAACTCCGAGCCGCCGCCATAGACGGAAGCCGAGGAGGCATAAAGGAAAGGCACGCGCAGCGCCTGGCTTGCATGCAGCAGCCGTTTCGAGAAGGCGTAATTCACCTCCATCATGAATTTGCCGTTCCACTCGGTGGTGGTCGAGCAGGCGCCCTGGTGGAACACCGCCTCGATGCGGCCGAGCGAGCCGGCCTCCATGCGGTCCAGGAAATCGTTCTTGTCGAGATAGTCGGCGATCTTGAGATCGGCAAGATTGGCGATCTTGTGACCGTCGGTAAGGTCGTCGACGACCAGGATGTCGTCATGCCCTTCGGCATTCAGCGCGGCGACGATGTTGGAGCCGATCATGCCGGCGCCGCCCGTGACGATGATCATGAAGGGCCTCTGGTTGCTTGCGATTCCGGTCCTTATAGGGGAGGCTAGGCGGGCTGTCGACAAAGCCAGGCGCATGCGCCTGTCCTGCCACTTTTATGCGCTTGTCTGTTTTGTCTGTTTTGTCTATTATGGACAAAACAGGGTGTCCCATGAAAAACTATCCATCGACCGATCTGAAACAGAATCTTGGAGATGTGCTTGCAGCTGCCAGCCAGCAGCCGGTCTCCATCACTCGCCACAACAAGCCGAGATACGTCCTGATGAGCATCGAGACCTACGAAGCGCGCTTCGGCAACGACAGCCGCCGCGTCTACGCTGCGGAGGATGCCCCGACCGAACATGTCGAGATGCTCGAGGAGTACGCCGCGGAATTGGACCGTGATTAAACCCGCCGCTGCGGACGTCTGGCGATATCCATATCTTTGGCATCGTCAACACGGAGACGGCGAGACCGAAGGCCGGAAGTCACGGCCTGTGGCCTTTGTGGCTGTCCTTCCTGGGAAAGCCGGCGGTACGAACCTCTTCATCCTTGCAATCACTTCCACGCAGCCGGGCCGTGATCGCGTTGCCGTCAGCATTCCGGAAATTGAACGCCACCGTGCGGGCCTCGACCCTATGCCCCTTTGGGTCATGGTCGATGAGTACAATCATGATATACTGGAAGCGTCGGCCTATTTCGAGCCGGGTGCGCGAATCGGCGCGTTCAGCCCGTCATTTCACAAGAAAATTATGTTCGCTTTTACTGCGGTTGTCCGCACGGGTCAGTCCAAAGCCATCCCGCGCGCGGACTGAATCGACAGAACAGAGCACGATCGTGAGGGACCAAAAATGCCATCGACCGAACTGCTCATCGCGTTTTTCGCCACCACGGCGATTTTCGCCTACATTCCAGGCCCGGCCATGCTCTATGCGGCCGCGCAGACGATGGCGCGCGGCCGCTGGTCCGGCCTGACGGCGGCACTTGGCATTCATCTGGGCGGCTACGTGCATGTTTTCGCAGCGGCTGCCGGGCTGTCGGTGCTGTTTCATGCCGTGCCGACGCTCTACCTGGCGGTCAAGCTGGTCGGCGCGCTCTATCTGATCTGGCTTGGCGTCTCGCTGTTTCGCAAGCGCGTGGAGGGCGATGCGGCGCTGCCCGCGATCGAGCGCAAATCGGCACGGCGTGCCTTTTTCGAGAGCATCACCGTCGAGGTGCTCAATCCGAAGACAGCGATCTTCTTCATGGCGTTCCTGCCGCAATTCATCGACGCCTCGGCGGCGTTTCCGGTCTGGCTGCAGTTCGTCGTGCTCGGCACGATCGTCAATCTGATGT
>NZ_RZRK01000715.1:0-3116 GCF_003997835.1 Mesorhizobium sp. M7A.F.Ca.CA.004.12.1.1 | reverse complement strand
GTGTTCGAGGGCTTTGCCGAGGACAGAGCGGCGATCAAGGCGGCGATGGAGGCCGTGCAGAACCATCGCGAGACCGTGCAGCCGATCCGCGAGAAGACCGGCGGCTCGACCTTCAAGAATCCGGAAGGCACGTCGGCCTGGAAGGAGATCGACAGAGCGGGCTGCCGCGGCCTGATGATCGGCGGGGCGCAGATGTCGCCGATGCATTGCAACTTCATGATCAACACGGGAACTGCGACCGGCTACGACCTAGAATATCTCGGCGAGACGGTGCGTACGCGGGTGCTGGAGAATTCCGGTATCCGGCTGCAATGGGAAATCAAGCGCATCGGCAATTTCCGGCCGGGACATGCAGTTCAGGAGTTTCTCGGGCAGCTCCTTTAAGGTGCGTTGATATTCAGGTGATGCCGGCCTGCAAACGACGGCTTCCTGCGCTTCCGGTGCTCACGTACTTTGAGTACGCTCCGCTCCGGTTCTCGAAAGCCATCGTTTTCGACTCGGCCTGACCTGAATCCCAACACACCTTCGCGCGAGTTGAAGTTCATGTGATGCATGAACTTCAACGAGGCCGAAACGGTCCGCGACCGTTGCCGCAAAGACTCAACGACACGCTTTTCGCATCCATTTTCTCAGAAAGTGAATCTCTCGGAATCGTAAGCACTTGCCAGTGAATCAACTCTCTGATTCTCTGCTCGAAAGCGTTTCCTGATTTGAGTCGTTCGACGCGTTTTCAGCGGTTTCCGTCTGGGGGGGGCAACCTGCCGGGAGACTCTGACTCAATGTTGCGGAAAATCTGGTTTTGGTCCGCCGTGAGAGAGGGGATGCCGGGGAATGAAAAACAAGCATGTGGCCGTCTTGCTGGGTGGTTTTTCGTCCGAGCGGCCCGTGTCTCTTTCGTCGGGAAAGGCTTGTGCCGATGAACTCGAGAAGGAAGGCTACCAGGTCACCCGTGTCGATGTCGGGCGCGATGTCGGCTCCGTGCTTGCCGAGCTCAAGCCCGATGTCGCCTTCAATGCGCTGCACGGCCCTTTTGGCGAGGACGGCACCATTCAGGGCATCCTTGAATATCTCGGCATTCCCTACACCCATTCCGGCGTGCTCGCTTCGGCTCTGGCCATGAACAAGGAGCAGGCCAAGCGGGTTGCCAAGTCGGTCGGCATCGTGATCGCCGAATCGAAGGTCGCCAGCCGCTTCGCCATCCAGAACAAGCACCCGATGAAGCCGCCCTATGTGGTCAAGCCGGTCAATGAGGGTTCGAGCTTCGGTGTCGTCATCGTACATGAAGGCCAGTCGCATCCGCCGCAGGTGATCGGCTCGTCCGAGTGGAAATATGGCGATACCGTCATGGTTGAGCGCTACATCCACGGCAGGGAGCTGACCTGCGCGGTGATGGGTGATGTGGCGCTGGGGGTCTGCGAGATCATCCCGACCGGCCATTCCTTCTATGACTATGATTCAAAATATGTCGCCGGGGGATCAAAGCACGAATGCCCCGCAAAAGTTTCACCGAATATTTACCAAAAAATACAAACACTGGCGCTCAAGGCTCACCAAGCGATCGGCTGTCGCGGCGTTTCCCGTTCGGACTTCCGTTACGATGATCGTCATTCCGAAAACGGCGAGATTGTCTGGCTCGAGGTCAACACCCAGCCGGGTATGACGCCGACGTCCTTGGTGCCTGAAATCGCCGCCCAGGCCGGGCACTCGTTTGGCGATTTGTTGAGTTGGATGGTGGAGGACGCTTCGTGCCTGCGTTGAAATGGAGACAAGGTTGGGAGAGGGGCGCGGCGGGGCCGGCGCTGTTCGGCCTGCCATTGTCGTCGGGCCATTTCGTGCTGCCGCGCATGCTGCGCCGCCCGGTGCGCATTCTGGCGCGCCTGGGCGTCGGGGAATTCCAGGCGCCGCGCTTTTCCGCGGCCATGATGTCGGCCGTGCTGATTTTCTCGAGCAGTGCCTATGGCGCCTATCTCGGCGGTCATGTCGAGGGTATCGTGCAGAGCATCACCGCCCGTACCGGCTTTGCCGTCGATCAGGTCAAGGTGGTCGGCAATCGCCAGACCTCGGAAATCGACATACTCGACAGGCTTGAACTCGACGGTTGGACGTCGCTGATCGGCTTTAATGCCGAGGCCGCGCGGGAACGAATTGCGACATTGCCGTGGATCGAGGTCGCGGCCGTCCGCAAGGTCTACCCGCATACTCTGGAAGTGCGCGTCGAGGAGCGTGAGGCTTTCGCGCTCTGGCAACAGGGTGACGCGCTTTCGGTCATCGAGCGGAATGGCGCCATGATCGCGCCGTTCTCGGGCGGCAAGCAGGCGCTCCTGCCGCTGCTGATCGGCATCGGCGCGCCGGCGAGCGCGCCCGATTTCCTGGCCAAGGTCGAGAAATATCCCGAGCTCGCGAGCCGGATCAAGGGTTATATCCGTGTTGGCGAACGGCGCTGGGACCTGAAGCTGGACAATGGCATCACCATCAAGCTTCCCGAGGATGACGAGGAACAGGCGCTCGCCGAACTCGTCAAGATGGATCATGACAACGGCTTGCTGTCGCGCGACATCGCCGCCGTCGACATGCGCCTGACGGACCGGCTGGTCGTGCAGTTGACGGCGGAAGCGGCGACGCAGCGCGAAGCCGCCCTCAACGAGAAACCCAAGAGCCTGAAGCGCAAGCCGGAGACGAAGATATGAACTGGCTTGGCGGTCCTGGCGATGCCGCGTCGCGCCGGTCCGGCACCCTGACGGTGCTGGATGTCGGTTCGAGCAAGGTCTGCTGCATGGTGGCCAAGCTGAAGCCATGCGATGACGGCAAGCTGCTGCGCGGCCGCTCGCACCGGATCCAGGTGATCGGCATCGGCCATCAGAAATCGCAAGGCGTGAAGTCGGGTGTCGTGGTTGACCTCGATAGGGCGGAACATGCCATCCGCCTTTCCGTCGACGCGGCCGAGCGCATGGCCGGGCTAACGGTCGATTCGCTGATCGTCAACATGACGGCCGGCCGGCTGAAGAGCGAAGCCTTCTCCGCCACCATCAATCTAGGCGGCCACGAGGCCGACGAGGCCGACATCAAGCGCGTTCTCGGTGCCGGCGCCAAGCAGGCGCTGAAGGCCGAGCGCGAGG
>NZ_RZRK01000714.1:0-3122 GCF_003997835.1 Mesorhizobium sp. M7A.F.Ca.CA.004.12.1.1 | reverse complement strand
GAAGAACCGCCGCCTGAAGATCGTCGGCGCGCGCGGCAACAATCTGAAGAACGTCACCGCCGAAATACCGCTCGGCACCTTCACCGCCGTCACCGGCGTGTCGGGCGGCGGCAAGTCGACCTTCCTGATCGAAACCCTGTTCAAGGCTGCCTCGCGCCGCATCATGGGCTCGCGCGAGCACCCGGCCGACCACGACCGCATCGAGGGCCTCGAATTCCTCGACAAGGTCATCGACATCGACCAGTCGCCCATTGGCAGGACTCCGCGTTCGAACCCCGCCACCTATACCGGCGCCTTCACGCCAATCCGCGACTGGTTCGCCGGCCTGCCGGAGGCCAAAGCGCGCGGCTACCAGCCCGGCCGCTTCTCCTTCAACGTTAAGGGTGGCCGCTGCGAAGCCTGCCAGGGCGACGGCGTCATCAAGATCGAGATGCACTTTTTGCCCGACGTCTACGTCACCTGCGACGTCTGCCACGGCAAGCGTTACAACAGAGAGACGCTCGACGTCGTGTTCAAGGGCAAGTCGATCGCCGATGTGCTCGACATGACGGTCGAGGAAGGCGTCGACTTCTTCGCCGCCGTGCCCGGCGTGCGCGACAAGCTCGACACGCTGAAGCAGGTCGGCCTTGGCTACATCCATATCGGCCAGCAGGCGACGACGCTGTCAGGCGGCGAGGCGCAGCGCATCAAGCTGGCCAAGGAACTGTCGCGCAAGGCAACTGGCAAGACGCTCTATATCCTCGACGAGCCGACCACCGGCCTGCATTTCCACGACGTCGCCAAGCTGTTGGAAGTGCTGCATGAACTGGTCGACCAGGGCAACACGGTGGTGGTCATCGAGCACAATCTCGAAGTGATCAAGACCGCCGACTGGGTGCTCGACCTCGGCCCCGAAGGCGGCGACGGCGGCGGCGAACTGGTTGCCTCCGGCACGCCGGAAGCGATCGTGCGCGAGAAGCGCAGCTACACCGGCCAGTTCCTCAAGGAGCTTCTGGAGCGGCGCCCCGGAGGCAAGCGCGAAGCGGCGGAGTGATCGGACCGGTTGGCGCCTGGAGAGCTTTTGAATGAAAATCAGAAGAGCGCTTGCCGGTGATCTCCAAACCGTCGTCTCGCTGACGCAAGCGGCCTATGCGCCTTACACTGCACTGTTAGGCGCACCGCCGATCCCAGTCACCGAGGACTACGCGCCGCGCATCGCGCGTGGTGAGGTGTGGGTGTTGGAAAGTGGCGGCGGACTTGCCGGACTGATCACGCTGGAACGGCATGACGACCACGCGATGATCTTCTCCGTCGCGGTCTCTCCTGACTTTCAGGGCAAGGGCTTCGGCATTGCGCTGCTGAAACACGCGGATGAGCTGACCCGTCTCTGGGGCCTGCCCGAGGTGCGGCTTTACACCAACGCCAGGATGGAACGGAACATCGCGCTCTATCTGGCCTATGGTTTCCACGAAACGGGTCGCCGGCCCAATCCCTACCGGCCGGGATGGGTGCTGGTCGACATGGCGAAATCGGTCCACGAGAGCACAGCGGCCTGATTTCTGAACTTGGGAGGATGACAATGAGCACATCGGGAACGATCCGCGCCGGCATGGGCGGCTGGACCTTTGAGCCTTGGGATACGTCCTTCTATCCCGACAAGCTCTCCAAGGCCAAGCAGCTGAACTACGCCACTCGCCAGGTGCCGAGCATCGAGGTCAACGGCACTTACTATTCCAGCTTCAAGGAACCGACCTTCGTCAAATGGGCCAACGAGGCGCCGGACGGTTTCGTGTACTCGCTAAAGGGCAACCGCTTCGTCACCAACCGGCGCGTGCTGGGCGAGGCCGGCGAATCGATGACGCGCTTCCTCGGCTCGGGCGTTGCCGCACTCGGGGAAAAGCTCGGGCCGATCCTGTGGCAGTTCGCGCCGACCAAGAAATTCGATCCGGACGATTTCGAAGCCTTTTTGAAACTGCTGCCGGAAAAGCAGGACGGCGTTGCGCTGCGCCATGCGCTCGAAGTCCGCAACGACAGTTTTGTCGTGCCGGAATTCGCAGCACTTGCCCGAAAATACAAGGCCGCGATCGTCTACGCCGACCATGCCAAATATCCCGATATCGCCGACGTCACCGCCGATTTCGTCTACGCCCGGCTGCAGACCGGCAGCGATGACAATCCCGACTGCTACACGCCGAAAGGCCTCGATGAATGGGCCGCGCGGGTAAAGATCTGGGCGCAAGGCAAGCAGCCGGCCGACCTGCGGCGCGCCGACCCCGCCACCGATGCGCCGGTCAAGCCGCGCGACGTGTTCGTCTACTTCATCACGGAGGGCAAGGTGCGCGCGCCGTTCGGCGCCATGGCACTGATGAAGCGGGTGGACCAGGATCTGTCGGTGCCCTGACGCTGCGGAATCATGGCATCTTCGCCATCGTCGTAACCTTATCGATACCTCCTTGCTGCATGAATCCAGCTGAACCAGTCGCAAATCTGGGCCGCCGCGGGCAAGGACGAGGGGCATGTCGCTCGACTACACTTCACTTCTGCTGGCTGTCGGTTTTTCCGCTGCCTGCCTGAGCCTGACCTTGTTTGGCATGTGGCTGACCGCTCGCTCGGAAAAGTTCCTGCTGACATGGGCGGTCAGCCTGGTGTTCGTGGTCGGCGATATTTTTTTCTATGACGCCTATATCGATATGCCCGGGCGCCTGCTGGGCATCGCCACGCTGGCTTTCCTCCTGCTCGGTTTCTCGACAATGCTGGGCGCGGCCTACCAGTTCAGAACCGGCGGCTCGCCAGTGCCGCGAACGGCGTTTGGCAGCGCCATTTCACTGGCCGTGACATTGCCTCCCATGGCTCTAGGCTATGACGGGCTGGGCTTCATGTTCGAAAATGCCTTCGCCGCCTTGCTTCTGTTCGCAACGGCGGTCGAATACTGGAAAGGCCGCGACGAAGCCCCTGCCCTGACAACCGGTATCACCGCGCTCTATTCGGCCACGGCCGCATCCTTCGCTCTCTGCGCCATGGTTTTGGCCTGGGAGGGAAAGCTGGTCCTTGGACATGCGCCAAGCAACTGGGCCGAGGAACTGAGCCTCATCATCGTTATCGCCAGCATGACCGGCATCGGAGCGCTTTCCCTGGCCCTGAAC
>NZ_RZRK01000713.1:0-3129 GCF_003997835.1 Mesorhizobium sp. M7A.F.Ca.CA.004.12.1.1 | reverse complement strand
GGCCGCCGCTACCGCATCGCTGCCGGCAGCGCCAGTCTGGCCGGCCTGCGCACGGCGGTGAACGCCGGTGTCGCGCTGACGCTGCGAACGGCTCGCTTTGCCCATTCCGGCATTGTCGAGGCGCCGCGCGAGCTTGGCCTGCCGCAGGTTCCAATGGCTGAGTTCGCCATCCGGCTGCGCACCGGTGCCGACGGGTCGGCAGCCGATCTGGCGGCCCTTCTCAGCGGCAACCTTGCCTTGTCGGGCTGAATGCCCAAAGAAAAAGCCGACCTTACGGTCGGCTTGGTGGCAAAGAAAAAGCCGACCTTACGGTCGGCTTGGAGTAGGACGGGCCGAGGGGTTTGGGGGGACTTGGGGATGGCCCGTCGCATCCATAATGCCTGACCCGGATGATGGTTCCGTGACTGTGTCACTTTTTTAAGAAATATTTGACGCCACGCGTTGCGGGCCGGCCATGCGTTGCGAGCGGGCCCTCAGCCAATCCCGCCCCGCATGGGCGAACACCGCGCACAACACGATGACGCCGCCGATCATGCTGGCGGCTGGTGCAATCTCGCCCAGGAACAGGAAGGCAAACAGGATCGCGAACGGCACTTCGGCCGAGCCGAGCAGTCCGGATTCGGCCGGCGGGATGAGCCGCGCGCCCTCCGTCCACAGGATCGAGGACAACGCAAAGGACGCGCCGAACGTGGCGAGCAGAACGGCATCCCTTTGCGAAACCGCCAGCGGATCGGTGACGAACCAGCCGAGCAGGAACAGCAGGAACGCCGAAACCGCGCCGGCCCACACCACCGGCGTGTCGCGGAACGCGCGCACCATGATCATGTAGAGGCCGCTGCCGATGGTCATCAGCAGTGCCAGTCCGTCGCCGAACAGATTGCCGGTGCCGAAGCCGGACCAGACCATGATCGCCACGCCGCACAGCGACACGGCGGCGGCGACCATCGTCTGCAACCGGAAGGGTTCGCGCGTCAGAACCCAAGCCAGCAGCGCGGTGACGAAAGGTGCTGTGGCATAGATGACCGCGACATTGGCGACGAAGGTGAACTTGAACGCCGAGATGAAGGCGATGCTGGCCAGAGCTCCCTCTACCGCCAGCAGCCAGCCGCGCCAGCCAAGCCGCAGCGTTTCGCGGTTACCGGAACGGTGACGCCGCCACAGCACATAGAAGCTGATCAGGATGGCGCCGACAAAGCCGCGCCAGCAGATGATGGTCAACGGGTCGGCATGGATCGACTTTGTCAGAACACCGGTCAGGCCGAAAACGGCAGCTGAGGACGACACCAGGATGATGCCGAGTGTGCGCTCTGCGGCGGTGTCGGTGGCGGCTGCAATGTCAGTCATGCAACCAGCCTACGCCGCTTGGTCCTGACATCGTAGTGTCAGCAATGATGGTGATCCACATCATAGGCGTTTGCGGAAATGCTCGGTGCCGACGATCAACAGGCCGGCGGCGACGATCAGCGCAGCGCCCAGGAACACCTCGCGGCGCGGCACGTCGCCCCAGATCGCAAAGCCGAGTGCGAATGCCCACAACAGCGAGGTGTATTCCAGCGGCGCGAGGACCGAAGCCGGTGTGCGCTTCATGCCTTCGAACAGAAGATATTGTGCCAGGCCGCCGAGTGCGCCGACGCTGGCAAGGAGCAGCAACTGAGCCCCGTCCGGTGTCCGCCACAACAACAATGCCGGCACCGCCGAAAACAGCAGGAAATAGAAATTGTTGAGCAGGAGCTGGATCATCGAGCACTCGGCAAGGGCGGTCTTGCGCAAGAGCACGATGGCGATGCCCCACAAGAAGGCCGCCGCCAGCACCAGCAGCACCGGCACGGACAGGCCGAGATGGGTCGGATCGCAAGCGACGAACACGCCGGCAAAGCCGATCAGCACCGCCAGCCAGCGCAGCATCGGCACCTTTTCGCCGAGCAGGAACACTGAAAGCACTGTGACGATGATCGGGGCCGCATAATAGACGGTGGTCAGCTCGGCGAGCTGCAGGCTGCGCGCGGCGTTGTAGTAACACAGCCACGCAGCAAGCGTGAAGGCACTGCGCACCAGCATCGGCCGCACGATCGGCGAGCGCATCGTGTCGGCAAACAACTGTCGTCCGCCGATCGCCGCGCACGCGCCCAGAATGGCAATGCTGCGGAAGAACATGATCTGCCAGACGCTCATGCCGACGACCAACAGCTTGATCGAGGCATCCTGTGTCGAAAACAGCAAATAGGCAGCACCGGTCAGCAGGATGCCTGCAAGCACCCGCTCGCGTGTTTCGAGAATGGCGATATCGGCCATAAGGCGCGTGGGACCAAATTGCCGGAGCGGCAGAATGCTGTGAGGAGCGACACGAGGAGCTGTGAATTCAGTTCCCTCGGCACCAAGCTATAAGGGCGAAAATCGCTGCGGCGCTACGCCAGCCCGCTGGTTATGTTGGGGCAGGGGGCCATGCCGAGCTGCACTGTCGCCAAGCCTACTGCGTCGCCTGGTAAAGCTCCGAAGCGGCTTCTTTCAGCGCGCGTCGGCCGTCGGACCTGAAATACATCATGTGCCCGCCCTCGACGACATCGAGACGGATAGGCTTGGCATCGGCGAGCGATGGGATCTGGTTCACCAGGTAGCGCGAGGCGAGGTAAGGCGTGACCAGGTCGGTGTAGCCGTTGACGATCACGACACCAAGCGAAGGGTTCAGTGAGCGTGCGCGCTGCAGATCGTCCATCACTCCGGCATAGCCTTGCCGCGAGGCGCTGGTCCCGTAATCCCATTTGTGGCTGATTTCGCCATTGAGCAGCCGATAGCTGACATCGGTGCGGAAACTCAATTCGTCACGGATGTAGCCGACGAAAGCCGACGTCAGCGCCGGCACGCTGCGGTCGAGCACCGGATCCGGGCCGGCGATGCGGGCGCTCTCAGGCGCGATATCGGCTGTGCCGATCGTGGCGTCATAGGGGCTGAGCACCTTGCCGCTGGCACGGGCGAACTCCCTTGCGAACAGTCTGGTGGGGATGCGAGCGGAGTTCCGTTGCACCAAATCGAGTGGCAGGCCGGTGATCTCAGCGACGCGCTGGCTCGCCAGCCGCCTGCCTTGCTCCAGTCCGCTGGTGATTGCCGTAAGGTAATCGCCCA
The DNA here is from genome assembly GCF_003997835.1 of Mesorhizobium sp. M7A.F.Ca.CA.004.12.1.1. NCBI lineage: Bacteria > Pseudomonadati > Pseudomonadota > Alphaproteobacteria > Hyphomicrobiales > Phyllobacteriaceae > Mesorhizobium > Mesorhizobium sp. M7A.F.Ca.CA.004.12.1.1. The sequence goes on along the minus strand of NZ_RZRK01000713.1, from coordinate 9 downwards.
TCGCATAAT
>NZ_RZRK01000712.1:0-3131 GCF_003997835.1 Mesorhizobium sp. M7A.F.Ca.CA.004.12.1.1 | reverse complement strand
GCTGTTGGGTAACCTATTGTTGGCGAGCAGGAGCATTGGCGATTTATCAATCCCTAAAATGCTATGTTTCCGCGAAAGCCGGCATCAATTCCGGCCTGCTATCGAAGAGCTTCTGGGCAAAGGGGAGCGACATCAGTGTCTGCGCGTATCCTGTTGGGTATCATTCTTGCTGTTGCGGCCGGCGAAGCCCAGGCGTCATCCCTGGTTTTTCCAGGCACGCCATCCTCCACCCCATCGATCGTCAGGATCGGCGCCCCCAACCAGCCTGGAACCGCCGATGCGGTCAGCGCCAGCGATGCGCTGTCGGTGGTGGCAAAAGGGGAAGCGCAGCCCGACGTCACCGATGAAAAAGTGGCGGCGATCCCGGACAAGCCCGCGACCGGGCACGGCTTCCAGCCAGGCCCGATGGTCATTCGTGGCGGCGTTACCGGTCCCGATTTCCCTGCACCGGCGCCAACCGCTGCACCAGCGGCCGGTGCCGCGCCGGCCGCTGGCACGGCGCCGGCGGCAGGCACAGCGCCGGCAACGGCCACCGCCTCCGCAGCCCCCTCAGGGAACGCCGAGAACCAACCCACGCCGCCGAGCGCTCCGGCGCCGGCAGCAGGGCAGCACATGCCTCCCAACGGCTACACCAAATAGCCCCGGCTCCAAGACAGCCGACATCGATGGCGTGACTTGACGGTGGTCTGGCGCCCGGCGCACCATTGCCAGGCAAATCCCGTTCTAGGTATTTCTGGCAGACGGGATTTCATCGTTAGGGGTAAAGGGGGGTGATCATGAGAAAATCTGGAATCGTAACCGGGGCAGGCCTTCTGCTGGCGTCGTTGCTTGGCGTCGTCGCGGCTCATGCCGACGACATGCTGGGATCTTATGTCGCGCGCATTTCCGATCGCGACCATCAGGCGAGTGACGGCTATGCGCTGGACAATGCCGCGCAGATGGTGCGGCAGGACCGCGCCAACTGGCACAAATTCCACCGCCGTGACAGCGACGACGAGGCTGATGGCTGGTTCAGGACCAACGGTCAGCGCGCCGACCTGCAGCGCATGCTGGAACGCGGCGGCGCGATGAGTTCCTCGACCAAGCGCGCCATCGTCAATGGCGAACCGCTGATCCAGGTCGATGTCTACGAAAACAGCGTGCGCGTCAGCATTCTCGAGAACTGACCGTCGCCGGGGCGGCTGACCGTCGGCTTCGGGGGACGGCTGATAGGAGAAGGCGGCGCCTCAGCGCCGCCTTGCCATCGATAGATTCGGCGGCTGAAAAAATCAGGCCGCTTCTTCCTTGTCGTCATCTTCTTCGGACTCGTCGCCTTCAGCCTTCACGCTGTCCTCGGCGTCGTCCTCGTCTTCTTCGTCTTCATCTTCGTCGTCATCAGACAGGTCAGCGGCTTCGACCGCTGCTGCGGCGGGTTTCGGAAGCGGATTCAAGCGCCTCGGCGGGAGTTTCTTCTGTCACTTCGATTTCGTGATCGGAATTCATGGAAGCCTCCGTGGGGTTGGGGAACATGTTCCTTTTGCCACGGAGAGATCATCGCCATATGACTGTAAGCCGGCTTGAGCGGCCGGTAGCAGAGAATATTTTCTTCGCCTTAACCTGCGATCCTGGAGAAATCCGCGACCTGACCGGTGGCCGCGCGGATGCGGGCGAGCAGCGCCAGGCGGTTGGCACGCACCGCCTGATCCTCATCGTTTACGAGAACATGCTCAAAGAATGAATCAACCGGTTCGCGCAACACGCTAAGCGCCAGCAGGGCGCCGGAAAAGTCATCGTTTTGAATCGCTTCGCCGGCTTGCTTCTCAGCCTGATTCACCGCCGCAAACAGCGATTTCTCGGCATCCTCGCGAAACAGCGCCGGCTCAACGGTTTCGGCGACCGCCGTTTTCTTCTTCTCCTCGGCGGCCAGAATGTTGGCCGCACGCTTGGTGCCGGCGAGCAGGTTCTTACCGTCCTCCGTATCGAGGAAGGAGCCCAGCGCCTCGACCCTGCGCACGATCTGCAGGAGATCGTCGTTCGGCGATTGGCCAATCTCCCCCCTTGTGGGGGAGATGCCCGGCAGGGCAGAGGGGGGCGCTTCGCGCTGAGAGGTCGGCGGGATAGCGCCCCCCTCTGTCGGCTTCGCCGACATCTCCCCCTCTAGGGGGGAGATGGGGCGCGAACCTGCCGCCAACACCGCATCGATGAGATCATGCCGTGCGCCCTGGTCACGGAGATAGACCTTCAGGCGGTCGTGGAAGAAGGAGAGGAGGTCGGAAGCCGTCCCGACAATGGATATCAGCGCCAGTCGAATATTATTCTCGACCAATATTCTAACAACCCCGAGCGCGGCCCGCCGCAACGCATAAGGGTCCTTCGACCCTGTCGGCTTTTCGTCGATCGCCCAGAAGCCGACCAGTGTATCCAGCTTGTCGGCGAGCGCGACAGCGACCGACACCAGATCGCTCGGTACGCGATCGGACGGGCCCTGCGGCTTGTAGTGTTCCTCCGCTGCAGCGGCGACCGATGCATGCTCGCCCTGAAGCAGCGCATATTTGCGGCCCATTGCGCCCTGCAGTTCCGGAAACTCGCCGACGACTTCGGTGGTGAGATCGGCCTTGGCCAAGACGGCGGCACGACCTGCGAGCGCGATAATCTCCCCCCTCGAGGGGGAGATGTCGCCGAAGGCGACAGAGGGGGTCGGCACGACCGGATGCGACGCCCCATCGCGGTCAGAGGACGCCGGCGCTTCACGCGCGGCGACCCCCTCTGGCCTGCCGGCCATCTCCTCCTCAAGGGGGGAGATTGACTGCGCCACGATCGGCGCCAGTTCTTCCGCCAATCGCTTGATCCGCTCCACCCGTTCGCCCTGCGTGCCGAGCTTGGCGTGGAAAGTCACGCCGAGATGGTCGAGCCGGGCCATGCGCTGGTCGAGCGGCTTCTTGAGATCAAGCCCGAATTTTTCCGCCGATGCCTCGAGCTCAGCCAGGTCAGGCAAATCGCCCTGGTCGGTCGTCCAGAAATAAAGCGCGTCGGACAGGCGGGCGCGCACCACCTTGCCGTTGCCGTGGGCGATCTCCTTGCCGCCATCCTTCGCTTCGATATTGGCTGTGAGGATGAAGCGGCTGGAAAGCGCGTCGTCGACACCCTGCGGC
>NZ_RZRK01000711.1:0-3133 GCF_003997835.1 Mesorhizobium sp. M7A.F.Ca.CA.004.12.1.1 | reverse complement strand
CTGTCGGCTCTCCGGGTCGCTGGAGAGTTCGCGGTAGAGGTGTTGCAATTCCGCCAGCCCCATCGCGCCAAGCATCTTGCCTTCGTGGCGGCCAGCCAGGACCAGTCCTTCGAGGCCGCCGGTATCGTGATCGAGCTCCATTTCCAATGCCGCCGTGCGCACCGTCGAGCGTTTGCCCGGGGCAAGGCCGGCCGGCTGGCCTTTCATTCGCATGGAACCATACCAGGCAATTGCCCCGGTGAGAATCATGCCGCCGATGCCTTCACGGCCGACCACAAGCACGGCGACGCCGACAACTGCCAGAAGAGCCGGCCCGAGCGTTCGCAGCGTGCTCGCCAGTTTCGCCGGCTCGGCACGCAGAAAGATCGTCACCGCGCCGAGAAGCAGCAGAAGCAACGCTACAAAAGCGATGATTGCGCCCATTATTTTCCGCCGCCCCGCAGATGCTCGATCATCAGCCGGTCTTCCGGCCTGCCCCTGGCTTCGAGCGCCTTCAACCCGCCGGTCGCATACACGGCGACGGCCGAAAGCAGCCCTGCCAAGGTCGCGGCAGCCCGCCGATCAAATCGGAACCAAGCCCCCTTGGAAAGCCGCGCAATCTCTTTGAACGCCTTTTCCGCGCCGGAATCATGGCCTTCCTGAAACACGAAGACAGGAACGCCATGAAGGCCGAGGCTGCCGGCCTTTTCGGCCAGATCGTCGATATTCTCTTCCATCGCGTCGCCGATGTAGACCAGCGCATTGACCTTGGCGGCCGCCGTCTGTTTCAGCGCATGCGTCAGGACCTTTCCGATCTGGGTGTGGCCGCTGCGGCATTCGATCCGCGTCATCAGCTGCTTCAAGGCATTGGTGTCGCTCACGAAAGCCGACGAACGGCACTCGCCGAGGCCGCGAAAATAAACCAGTTGCACGCTGAGGGTTCCGGCCTTGCCGACTGCGTCGAACATCTGGCCCTGCAGCGTGCAGGCCAGATCCCAGGTCGGCTGGCGGCTCATCGTCGCGTCGAGGGCAAGGATCAGCCTGCCCGAACCGGTCGCCGACGCGGCAAGTGTCCTCGCCTGACGAATGAAGGCGTCGATCTCGCCGGCGTTGGATTGAGGCTTGACCGGCGCAGGACTGGTCCTCGCTGGCACAGGCTGCTTCTTATCACTCATGAAAAACAAGATGTGGCGTTGCCACATCGCTTGCAAGCCCCACATCGGGCGGTGCAAAGGGCCAGGCGGTGATGCCACCTGGGGTCAGAGCAGACCGAGATCGGCCAGCTCGCGCCTGAGTTTCGGCGGCATCTCGATCAATCCGGCCTTGCCCTTGCCCAGATCGAGCGGCGCGTCCGCCGGTTTCAGGTAGCGCCAGCCCTGAAAAGCCCGGCGCGGCTGCCAGTCGGTGCGTACAACCTCGGGGTCGAGTATCAGATGGCAACGGCCTATGCCTTCACTGTCGGTGAACGGCCGGATTTCGGTGATCAACTGGCGGCACTGCACATTGCCTTTGATCACCCAATAGAGCGAACCGCCATCGGTAACCTCGGCGCCGCGTGTCGGCATCATGCGGGTGGTGTGATACTGCTCGACCGGCTCACCGGCGCGCCGCCGCTCGTCGAGGCGGAAGGCGATCCACTCTTCGAGATCCTCGACGCTGTCGCAGCCGACACAGAGTTTTATGAGATTGAGAGACATCGCTTAAGGTTAGTCCCGCACGCGAACGCGTCAACGACCGGATCGACTTCTCCACAGCGGCGGTTTAGGCCAGCCTTCAGCACTCCACGACGTTGACTGCAAGCCCGCCAAGGCTGGTTTCCTTGTACTTCTCGTTCATGTCGAGGCCGGTCTGGCGCATGGTCTCGATCGCCGCATCGAGCGGTACGAAATGGATGCCGTCGCCCTTGATGGCCAGCGACGCGGCCGTCACCGCCTTGACCGCGCCCAGCGCATTGCGCTCGATGCACGGCACCTGAACCAGACCACCAACCGGATCGCAGGTCATGCCGAGATGATGTTCGAGCGCGATCTCGGCGGCATTCTCGACCTGTTCGGGCGTACCGCCCATGACGGCGCACAGGCCCGCTGCGGCCATCGCCGACGCGGAGCCTACCTCACCCTGGCAGCCGACCTCGGCGCCCGAGATCGATGCGTTGGTCTTGATGATGCCGCCAACGGCGGCAGCCGTCAGCAGGAAATCACGAATGCTCGGCTGGTCCGCCTCGGGATGGAAATGCAGCCAGTAGCGCAGCACCGCCGGCAGCGTGCCGGCAGCGCCATTGGTCGGCGCGGTGACCACGCGGCCGCCGGCGGCATTTTCCTCGTTCACGGCCATGGCGTAGATCGACAGCCAGTCATTGGCGAGCAAAGGATTGGGCTTGTTCTGCTGCCACTGCTCCTGCAGCTTATCGTGCAGCATGCGGGCACGGCGGCGCACCTTCAGCCCACCCGGCATGATGCCATCCTGCGACAGGCCACGGTCGATGCAGCCCTTCATGGCGCTCCAGATTCCGTCGAGGCCGGCGTCGAGCTCCTCGCGCGTCATCTGCGTTTCCTCGTTGACGCGTTTCATGTCGGCGATGGAAAGACCGCTTTTGCCGGCCATGGCCAGCATCTCGACCGCATTCTTGAACGGATAAGGCACTTTCTTGCCTTCGGTTGTCACCGAACCCTTGGCTTTCATCCGCTGCAGTTCTTCTTCGGAAACCACGAAGCCGCCGCCGATCGAATAATAGATCCGCTTGAGCAGCAGGCGGCCGCCGGCGTCATAGGCGTAGAACGCCATGCCGTTGGCGTGACCGGTGAGCGGCGTCTTGCGGTCCAGCACCAGATCGGTGGCCGGATCAAAGCGATAGGAGGGATGGCCGGGCGGCGAAATGCGCTTTTCGGCGGCGATGCGGCTGGCAATGCCATCGGCCTGGTCGGGATCGACCGTCTGCGGCGTCAGACCGGCAAGGCCGAGCATGACGGCGCGATCACTGCCGTGGCCAATACCGGTGTAGGCGAGTGACCCGTGCAGGCTTGCGCCAAGCCGGTCGACCTTGACGCCCGCCGGACGCGGCCAGTCATTTCCCGCGACCTCGTCGAGAAACCGCGCAGCGGCGGTCATCGGCCCCATCGTGTGCGAACTCGACGGTCCTATGCCGATCTTGAAC
>NZ_RZRK01000710.1:0-3139 GCF_003997835.1 Mesorhizobium sp. M7A.F.Ca.CA.004.12.1.1 | reverse complement strand
CCGGCGGCTACGCCCACGCCCGCACCGGCAAGGCCGCGGCTATTGGTTGTCGCGCCGGCGACCATGGCACCGGCACCCAGCAGCGTCGCGATGATGGCCATCGTCTTGGCGCGTTCAAGCTGGTCGCGGAGTTTCTGCTGGTGGCCGCCGGCGATATGACCGGCTTCGTGGGCGATGACGCCGATGATCTCGTTGGGCGTTTCAGCCGTCATCAGCGCGCCGGTGTTGATGAACAGCCGGCGCCCGGTGACGAAGGCGTTGAAACTCTGGTCATTGACCAGAACGATGTCGATGCCGTCATTCGCCAGGCCAGCCGCCCTGAAGATCGGCCGCGCGTAATCGCGAACCAGCGCCTCGATCTCGGCGTCGCGCACCACCGGCACGTTCTGGGCAAAGGCGCTGACCGAACTCGCCATTGCAACGGCAACGCCAAGCGAAAGCGTCGCGAAGACGCGCGCTGCCTGGGCAATCGTCGATCTGGGTCGGCTCAACATGATGGCTCCACTGGTAGACGAGCGGGCGAAAGATGAAAAGTCGGCGCCGGAAACTTCCTCAACTTGTGATCCTCACATCAATCGGGCATTTGTGCGGCACATGCGCCAGTGCCTGGCGCCGTCAGTCATCGGGAATACTGGTTTAATGGTCGTCTCGCTCTCACGTCGTGGCAATGTCGAGCCCTTCCATGCGATGGACATTCTGGCAGAGGCAAACCGGCTGAAGTCCCAGGGCGTGCCGGTTGTTTCGATGGCCGTCGGCCAGCCCTCCGATCCCGCACCGGTTCTGGTTCGCGCCGCAGCCGCCAAGGCGCTGCAGGATGGACGCATCGGCTACACCGACGCGCTGGGACTGGCAGGCTTTCGCAAGGCGATCGCCGGACACTACGCCGATCATTACGGGCTTGATATCGAGCCCGGCCGGATCGCGGTAACCACTGGATCGTCGGCCGCCTTCAACCTTGCCTTCCTGGCGATGTTCGACGGGGGTGACCGCGTCGCCATCGCGGCACCCGGCTATCCCGCCTATCGCAACATCATGGCCGCGCTCGGCATCGAGGTGGTCGAGATCGAGCTCGGCGACGCCGCCTACCTGCATGCCGGCCATCTCGAGACCGCGCATCGTGAAAAGCCGCTGAAAGGCGTTCTCTTCGCCAGTCCCGCCAATCCAACCGGCGCGGTCATACCGGCCGATGAACTGGCGGCCCTGGTGAGGACGGCACAAGACCTCGGCATCGCCGTCATCTCCGACGAAATCTATCACCGGCTCGCCTATGCCGCCCCCGACACCACGGCGCTTGCCTATGGAGGCGACGTGACCGTGATCAACTCCTTCTCCAAATATTACTGCATGACCGGCTGGCGCATCGGCTGGATGGTGCTGCCGCAAGAGCTGGTGCGGCCGGTCGAGCGCGTCGCCCAGAGCCTCTATATCTCGCCGCCGGAACTGTCGCAGATCGCGGCGATCGAAGCGTTCAGGGCGACCGAGGAGTTGGAGGCGGTCAAGGGTCGCTATGCCTGGAATCGCGAGCTTTTGATGAAACGCCTCCCGGAACTCGGCTTTCCGCTGGCGGCGCCCATGGACGGCGCCTTCTATGCCTTTTGTGACGTCACCAGGCATACCAATGACAGCATGGCCTTCGCGCGCAAGATGCTGGCCGAGGCGCATGTCGCGGCAACACCCGGCCAAGACTTCGACACTCAGGCCGGGCACCGCACGATGCGTTTCTCCTACGCCGGCAGCCACGACGACATGATCGAGGCGATGGCGCGCCTCGAACGCTGGTTGAGGTAGCGCCATGCCGGAACTCGAACAGGCCCTCAGACTTGATCAGGCCCACAAACTTGATCAGGCCTCCAAACTTGATCAGGCATTGGCCGAAGTCGCTGCCGAAATGGCCGATCGCACCGATCGCGGTGATGTCGCTTCTTACATTCCGCAGTTGGGTAAGGTCGATCCGAAGAAATTCGGCATCGCAGCGGTTACCAATGACGGGCGCGTGCTGACGGCGGGGGACGCCGACCAGGCCTTTTCCATCCAGAGCATCTCGAAAGTGTTCACCCTCACACTGGCGCTCGGCAATGTCGGCGACGCGCTGTGGCAGCGGGTCGGCCGCGAACCGTCAGGCAATCCATTCAACTCGATTGTGCAGCTCGAGCATGAGAACGGCATTCCGCGCAACCCGTTCATCAATGCCGGCGCCATCGTCATTTCCGACATCCTGCTTGCGGGCCACCAGCCGCGCGAGGCGATCGGCGAGATCCTGCGCTTCATCCAGTTCCTCGCCGACGACGAGACGATCATCATCGATCGCGAGGTGGCGGCGTCCGAGCGCGCCACCGGCTACCGCAACTTCGCGCTTGCCAATTATATGAAATCCTTTGGCAATCTCCACCATGCGCCGGAACTGGCGCTGGGCGTCTACTTCCACCACTGCGCCATCGCCATGAGTTGCCGGCAACTGGCGCTCGCCGGCCGCTTCCTCGCCAATGGCGGCAAGAACCCGGCGACCGGGCATTCCGTGGTGTCGGCCGAGCGGGCACGCCGCATCGGCGCCATGATGCTGACCTGCGGCCATTATGACGGCTCCGGCGATTTCGCCTTCCGCGTCGGCATCCCCGGCAAGAGCGGCGTCGGCGGCGGTATATTGGGCATCGTGCCGGGCGTGGCGTCGCTTGCCGTCTGGTCGCCGGGCCTCAATGCCAACGGCAACTCCAAGCTGGGGTCGATCGCGCTGGAAAAGCTGGCCAGGATGATGAACTGGTCGATCTTCGCGCCGTGATGCATGTCACCCAAAAGTGCGCAGCGGTTTTGGGACAACGACATGCTTGGAATCAAAGAAGCGTTTTAGCCTTTCGCGATCCAGCATAACGCCAGATAAGAAAATCCCGCGCCGTCTTCGAGACGGCGCGGGATTTTTTGTCAAAGAACTAGCTCATGCGATTGAAAGGCTTAGAAAAAGCCCTTCCGCTGCCACCAGCCGCCGCGCTTCGGCTTGTCCTCGGTCTTGTCCTCGGCCTTGGCCGCGGGCTCTTCCGCGACGATCGAAGACACGACCGGCTCGACCGGCGCATTCGCCGCCGCCGGCTTGCGCCGCGACGGGCGGGCCTTCGGTGCCTCCTCGACAGAAGCGATGGCTGCCTCG
>NZ_RZRK01000070.1:0-13000 GCF_003997835.1 Mesorhizobium sp. M7A.F.Ca.CA.004.12.1.1 | reverse complement strand
CTTGAAGGTACTCCAAGGGCCGTCATCGCCCGCATGACGCCTTTCGGCGATGACGGCCCTTGGAGTACCTTCAAGGGGTCGGACCTGGTTCATCTGGCGCTCGGCGGCGTCATGATGAATTGCGGCTACGATCCGGATCCATCGGAACAGTACGACCTACCGCCTATCGCACCGCAAATCTGGCATGCCTACCATATTGCCGGTGAGCAACTCATGATTGGCATTCTTGCCGCTCTGATCGAGCGGACCACCTCGGGTCTCGGTCAGGATATCTCCTGTGCCATCCATGAGGCGGTGGCCAAGAGCACCGAGATCGATCTGATGTCATGGGTGATGCGCCGAGCGCCGCTCCATCGTCTGACATGCCGTCATGCCCTGGAGGCAGTGTCGCGTGTCCCCAACATCAGTCACACCAAAGATGGTCGCTGGTACATGACCTGGGGTGTTGGCGCCCGTGACAAGGCCAATCTCGTGCCGTTCCTCGAGCGTTTCGACATGGCTGCGGACCTCGAGGCGCCCACAGCCGATGCGGACTTCAACGCACGCAGCGTCCCGGGCTCGTCGAAGATGGACGACGCCACCTCGCACACGCTGGAAGTGGTTCAGCGTTTCGTCCGCGCCCACACATATGACGCGACGCCCTGGCAAGAAGCTCAGGCAGCGGGATTGCTCTGGGCACCGGTGCGCAAGCCGCATGAGAATGCACAAGACGAGCATTGGCTGAAGCGCGGCGCCATCACCAAGGTCGATCACCCTGAACTTGGGCGCAGCTTCCATTATGCCACAAGCAAATGGCTGAGTTCGGAAACACGATGGCAGGCCGGCAAGCGCGCGCCGCTGCGCGGTGAGCATACGGACGAAGTGAGCAACACCTCAAGGCAGGCATCGCCAAAGGTAGCGGCAGAGGCGACCCTGAAACCGGCGCTCTCAGCACGCAATCGTCCCTTTCCTTTGCAGAACGTCCGCATCTTTGACTTCTCATGGTTTCTTGCTTCGGCGGGCGGAACGCGCTTTGCTGCTGCGCTTGGCGCCGAGTGCATCAAGGTCGAATGGAAGGAAAACCCAGACACACGCCTCGCCGCAATGGCACCCGTTGGGGGCCGCACGGCGCGCGAGGCCGCGACCGGCCCACTGCCGGGCGTCAGCGATCCCGACATGGGCGGCCAGTTCAACAATAAGAACGCGGGCAAGCGCGGGCTCTCGCTCAATATCCGCCACCCGAAAGGTATCGATATCGCCAAGCGGCTGATCGCAATCTCCGACGTCGTCGCCGAAGGCTTCTCTCCGGGCGTCCTCGATCGGTTAGGCCTGGGGTATGACGTCCTGCGCAGCATCCGTCCCGATATCATCTACGTCCAGCAGTCCGGCATGGGCAGTTACGGCACCTATGGCCGACTGCGCACCGTTGGGCCTATCGCTGCCTCGTTTGCTGGGATGAACGAGATGTCCGGTCTTGCCGAACCGGCGATGCCTGCCGGGTGGGGCTATTCCTATCTCGACTGGATGGGGGCCTATGGCTTCGCCCAATCGCTCCTCGGTGCGCTGTACTACCGCTCGGTCACCGGCAAGGGTCAGCATATCGATGCGTCCCAATGCGAAGCGGGCATCTTCCTTGCCAGCCAGGCCATCCTTGATTGGTCGGCAAACGGGCGAGTGTGGCAGCGTACCGGCAACCGCTCCCCTTATGGCAATGCCGCGCCGCATGGCGCCTATCGTTGCCAGGGGGCGGATCGCTGGATCGCGATCTCGTGCTGCGACCAGCGGTCATGGGCGGCGCTCGCCCATGCCGCGGGCCATCCTGAATGGCTAACCGATCCACGCTTCGCCAATATTGCGGCTCGTCTTGTCAACCAGGATGCACTGGACAAGGTGGTTGGAACGTGGACCGAGGGCGTTGAGGCCTATGACTGCATGAGCCGCTTGCAAGCAGCTGGCGTGGCCGCTGGCGTATGCCAGACGGCGGAGGATCGCTGCGATCACGATCCGCAGTTGCGGAGGCTGGAGTGGCTGACCGAAGTGCCTGGGACAAGGATCGGGACGTGGCCCGTGGCCGAAGTGCCGTTCAAACTTGGCCGCACACCCGCGCATGCAGGCGGATTGATCAACCGCGGAGCGCCTTGTTACGGCGAAGACAACGAATATGTCCTCGGTGAACTCCTCGGCCACTCAACAGCACAGATCCGCTCGTTCAAGCACGAGGGCGTTATTTGACCTCGGCAAGAATCCCAGGCGGATCAAGCCAAACAACCAGATGGATGACAATCAGATGACCAGCAAGCAGCGAAACAGCGTCGCCGACGGTACAGCGGCACGTGAACGCGTCGGTACGCGCTACCGTGATCCCGCTCTCGCCGAAGAATTGTCCCACGTCACTTGGAACAGCACGCTGGATGTGATGCTGTCGCACCGGTCGGTGCGCTACTACCTCGACCAGCCCCTTCCCGCAAATACCCTTGAGCTCGTCGTGGCGGCCGCACAGTCGGCGGCTTCAACTTCCAACCTCCAAGCTTGGAGCGTCATTGCGGTCGAGGACAAGGATCGCAAGGCGCGGCTGGCCGGCTACGCCGCGGACCAGAAGCACATCCATGACGCGCCGCTGCTGCTCGTTTTCGTCGCCGATCTGGCTCGCCTGCGTGCGATCAGCGATGAGCGGGGACATGCCGGTGTCGCACTCGATTACATCGAGGCATTCATCTTTGCCATCGCGGACGCCGCGTTCGCAGCGCAGAATGCCGCTGTTGCAATCGAGTCGCTCGGCCTCGGCTGCTGCTACATAGGCGCGATGCGTAACGACCCTCAGGCCGTCGCCAACGAACTGGGACTGCCCGACGAATCGATGGTCGTGTTCGGCATGACAGTCGGCCGCCCCGATCCGGCGGTGGCAACAGACGTCAAGCCGCGCCTGCCGCAAGGCATAATCCTCCACCGCGAGCGGTATACCCAAATCGACCCGGAGCTTATGGCGGCCTACGAGGCACGCATGCGGGAATTCCAGGCCGAACAGAACATGCGCAACATCGACTGGACTGAACAGACCGCGGCGCGGATAAAGGACGTTGCTGCACTGACCGGCAGGCACGTGCTCACGGACTTCCTGAAGGCGCGGGGATTTGGGCTCAAATAGTTGCGGTTGCGCGCGCCAATGTTGACTGAGAGACAGGGGCTGCGACTTCGTCAGGCTTGCGAACCGCCGGCCCTGTCACGTCGCCGAGATTCTCGGCAACTCAAACGCGTCTGTCGTGCGGACATAGGTGTTTCCTTGTGCCCTGGCGACAAGGCGCAATTTTTGTGTATCGACATGGAAGCGAACCGGGTCGATCAGCATGTCGTCGCGTATATGCATCATCTGGACCGTTCCCAGGATGAGCGAGCGCGATACCCCGAGAGGAACAATGCTGTGCAGCACGCACTCCATGGAGACGGGGCTCTCGGCAATTCGCGGCGCGGCGATCGTCACTGAAGCTTCCTCTGCAAGCCCGGAGCGCGAAAACTCATCGATTTCCGGCGCAAACTCGGCGGCGGTTATGTTCATCTGGTCCAGCCGATCCTCGTCGACCAGATTGACGACGAATTGGCCCGACATCCGGATATTGCGTCCTGTGTCCTTGTTGTCGCCTGCAGACCGGTCGACGATGCTGAAACCGACGACAGGGGGATCCTCGCTGAAGACATTGAAGAACGAGAATGGCGCTGCATTGCGCACCCCGTCCGACGCGACGGTCGTGACCCATGCGATCGGCCGTGGCGTGATCGTCGAGGATAGAAGTTTGTGCCGGTCAAGCGGCTTCAGCTCGGAGAAGTCGAACTGCATTGTCGTGGGGACCTCCGATGATTTGGCGGGGCAGACCAGTTTGGCTGGCGCCACGCCTTTCTAGCACCGGCAAAATCGATTGTTTGCTCTATATCGGAACGCGCGCATCGCGCTTAACGAGGCTGGTGCGTCAACGCATTGAAAGCATCTTCACCGCGGCTGCCGCTGCGCCAAAGCCATTGTCGATGTTGACCCCCACAACTCCCGGCGAGCAACTCGCGAGCGCTGCGTTGAGCGCAACATATCCGCCGGCGGCCACGCCGTAGCCGACAGATGTCGGTACAGCGATCAACGGCGCCGCGATCAGCCCGGCGAGCACGCTGAAGAGCGCGCCTTCCATGCCGGCGACAGCGATAACAACCCGAAACATCCGGATTTCGTCGAGCCTTTCAGTAAGCCGCCACAATCCGGCGACACCGACATCGGCGACGATAGGCGCGTCATGGCCGTTGAAGCAGAGCGCTCGGGCGGCTTCCCGTGCGACCGACATATCCGACGTGCCCGCCGCCACGATGCCCACACCTGTGCTTGCAACGGGCATGGACCCGCCCAGCACCGCAGTGCGCGACAGTGGATCATAATCAAGTGCACTGCGAATGGCGAAATCGAGCGCCAGAAAATGGCTTTCGTCGAGACGCGTGAACAACAGCCGCTCTCCTTTCTCGGAAGCAGCGACGATGATGGCGGCCACCTGGGTCGGGCTCTTATGCTCACATAGCACCGCCTCCGGCACTCCGGTGCGCCTGCTGCGTTGCCAGTCGAGTTGAAAGTCGTTCATGGGCGCATGAACATCGCGCCGCGGCTGTAGGGCCGGGCGCCCACGAAGACGCGTCCTGCCTCGGCGCAAAGCCGCTGCGTGATCTCGACCAGCAGATGCTTCTGCGCGGACACGCCGTCGCCGAGTTCCAGAACCACGCCTGACCGCGTAATCCGGCAGCGCAACGTAACGCCACTGGCGGCAATGTCAGCCAGATGCCGCTCGGCCTTCTCGATGAATGCGAGGTCGCGGGCATCGATCGCTATTCCCGTCTCGACGCGGCTTGCCAGGCATGGCTGGGCGGGCAATTCGGCGACAGAGCCCAGGCCAAGCTCGCGAGAAAGCGCGCGAATGTCGGCCTTGGCCATTTCCGCTTCGATGAGGGGATGTACCACCTGGCGCTCGGCGGCAGCCAGCAGCCCGGGACGATAGTCGCCGAGATCATCGAGATTGGCACCCGACGCGATCACATGCGGCGTCAGTGTGCGTATCCGATCGTAGAGATTGGTCTTGCAGAAATAGCAGCGGTTCGAGGGATTGTCCCGATAGCGTGAATCCTCGAACTCGCCAGTTCCGATGACGAGGGTCGTCCAGCCTTCGGTATCTGACAGACCCCGCACGCGTGCCGTCGCCTCTTCCGGAACGGCTGGTGAGGCGGCATGGATTACCGTCACCGCAAGGCCCGGCTTGCGATGTGCGAAGGCTGCCAGCGTCACTGAATCCACGCCGCCGCTGACAGCAATGGCGAGCTGTTCGAAACGGTCAAGAACGCGGTCAAGACGCTGTGCCGGCGCAATGTCATTCATCGTCGGTCGTCTCGGCCTGCCACTTCATGGCGCGGCGCTCGGCAAGGCTTCCGCCTCGAAGGGCATCGCTTTCCACCTTGCGTGTGATGCCCGATGGCCGGAGGACCGCCTTGACGGCAAGTCCGGCAGCCTTGACGTTTTCCCGGAAGAGGACCAGCCGGCGTTCCTCCCGCAGGCGCAAGCCGATTGTCGATGTCTCGGCAAAACACCGGGCCGTCACCTGATCGGCCAGTTCCGGTCTCGCCAGAAGCCGGAACGACGAGGCGGGACGCCCCTTCTTGCCGAGGCGCTGCCCCACGGAGAGATCCAACACGCCGTCCGTTGCCCTGAGGCGATCGCAGGCGACGCCCATCTCTTCGCCGGTCATGTCGTCGATTTCGAATTCGATGACACTGATGGTGTCGCTCGGAGTTGAGACTTCGTTCTCTAGGACGAGAACGCGAAGAATGTTCGGCATCCCGGGCAGGTGCCGCGTCCCCGCGCCTGTTCCGGACGACACAAGCCGGCCAGACGTGCCGCCAGCACCAGGCGCTGTGAGATGTTTAAGGATCGCCGCGCCGGTCGGCGTCACGCGCTCGCCTGATATCCCGTCGTCGCGCCATTCGAAACCGGTCAGGATCGCGGCCGTGGCAGGCGCGGGAACGGGCAGCAGCCCGTGGGCGGTGTGCACAAGGCCACCGCCTCGCGGCAGAGCCGAGACACTCCACACCGTCTTGTCGAGCGCCGCTGCGATGCTGCCGGCGCAGACGACGTCAACCAGGGAGTCCCAGTCGGCGATCTCGTGAAAATGTACCCTTTCGACCGGCACGCGATGGATGGCCGCCTCCGCCTCGGCAATGATCGTCAGTATCGCAATGGCCCTGGCAGCCGTTCCATCGTGGAGATCCGCGGCTTTGATGCGTGCCACCATGTCAGCAAAACTACCTGCATGCGCTTCATCAGGAATCTGGTTGCGATCGTGATGGTGATGGTGGCCATCATCATCACCATATGCGTTCGCATGGGCGTGTGGCGCTGCAGCCGAAATCGCGCGCTTCGCGACCAGACCGAAGCGCCGCACGCGCATCGACAGGCTCTCGCCTTCCTCGAAGGCAATGCCACCGGCCTCAACCGGAAGCACTGCAGCGCCGTCGGCAAGTACGCGCTCTCGCAGGTCAGGCAGCGCGTCGAGCATTGCCGCGACGAACATGTCGCCGGCGATGCCGCCGACTGCATCGAGGTGGACGCGTCTCACAGTCCTGCCCGCCGATAGATCGGAATGACGTATGGTCCCTCCGGGATGATGGCAACGGCGGGGTCGCCATGGCGTTCAAGACTGGCCGCGATTGCGTCGTTTACCGAGGGGACCAGTTCAACTCCGGTGATGCGGCGTTCCTCGCGATCTAGCCCGGTCGTGTAGAGCTGGATCTTGCCCACCCGCATCGGCTTCAGCTGCATCTCCGTCTGCCATTCATCGATGTCGGCAAGCGTCTTCGCCGTAAGCGTGGCAAGGAATGGCTCGGGTCCCATCTCCACCAAGCGCGCTTGCGCCTGGCGGAATTCGTGGCTGCCAAAGCCCTCCGAACATTCCGAGGCGATGATCAGCGTCCCGCCCGGGTCGAGAATGTCGATCGGCGTCACCATACCCTTGATCGTCTGGTAGTAGGTCTTGTCGAGGGGATAGCCTGCAGACGACGTCACCACGGTCTTGAACCGGCGCGGCACGTCGATCATCGTCGTGTCGGCGATGAAATCGACCGCAGCCAGATGGCTGGCTATGATCTCGCCAAAGGTCACGCAAACCAGATCGCGATCTTCATCGAGCACGGTGTTCAACGCATAGATTTCGCCAACCTTGCGTACGATCTGCAACTGTTCCTCATGGAGCGGGTTGCCGACCAGATTGCACTGGACTGACAGCGGGTCTTCCATGAAACGCGCCGAGTGGAAGGTGCGGATGGTTTCGTGGCCGGCAACGCCGGGGGCGACAACCTTTCGACCACCGGACCAGCCTGCCATGAAATGGGGCTCGACCAGGCCTGTAGCGATACGGAGGTCCGCATCCGCGAAAAGCCGATTGATCCGGATCGGTGTCCCACGCGTCTGCGTATGTCCCAGATCGACGTGGTCGTGTTCGTTGCGTGCGAAATGATTGGTGACGCGGACGGTCTTCAGAACCCAAGGATCGCCGACCAGTTCCTCCAGTTCCACACCCTCGTTCGGACGATGAAGGCCGGTGGCAACGAGCACATCGATCCTGTCCGCGGGAATGTCGCCTTTAATCATTGTCTCGATCATGACGCGTAGGAATAGCCGGTTCGGCACCGGGCGCGTGATGTCGCAGATAAGGATGCAGGCGCTCCGACGCCCGACCACCAGACGGGCTAAAGGCTCGGAGCCAATCGGATTCGCGAAGGCGGATGCAATTGCTGAAGAGGCGTCGAAGAGTTTTGGCAACAACGCCTTCCGGATTACTGTCGGCTCCGCGCCTTGCGGCAATGCCAGCTTCAGCAATCCACGACCGAAGGCAAGTTCGAAAGGACCGCCATGTTTCATCTGCCGTCCCTCGGCTCTCACGATCCGCCGTCCGTCGCTACGGCCCGGCACCTATGATGTTCGGCGGCTGATTCAGCCCTCTTCGGCCACGTGACGTCGCTCGAACATGTCTGGCTTGCCTTCGAGTACCGCTGGTCAGTCAACCGAAGTAAGTCTCGGTTTGGTGACCTGTCGTCGCAATCGGCGATGCGGACGCGACCGACTTGCCGCGAGAGCAGCAGGTCATAGCGGCCGGTCAGGCAAATTCCGCCTCCCCGCCAACCTTCTGCTTGCGGATCGCCTCGACAACTGCTTCACCCATGGCCCTCGTGCCGATCTTCCTGCAGCCGGGTTGATAGATGTCTGCGGTCCGATACCCCTCGCGCAGCACTGACCGTACGGCCTGCTCGATACGCGAAGCGTGCTGGTCGCGGCCAAACGACTGCCGGAGCATCATGGCAACCGAAAGGATTGCGGCCAGTGGGTTCGCCAAGTCCTTGCCAGCGATGTCCGGCGCGGTGCCATGGACCGGTTCGTATAGGCCCTTGTTGTGATCGCCGAGGGAGGCCGACGGCAGCATTCCGATTGAGCCGGCCAACATGGCCGCCGCATCGGAGAGGATATCGCCGAAGACATTGCCCGTCACGACAACATCGAATTGCTTGGGATTCCGGATCAAGGCCATGGACGCCGCGTCAATGTAGAGATGCGTCAATTCCACATCGGGATACTGCTTGCTGACTTCGATAACGACCTCGCGCCACAGCGCCATCGTTTCAAGGACGTTTGCCTTGTCAACCGAACACAGTTTCTTACGTCGTTTCGCGGCGGCCTGGAAGCCCGCATGCGCTATGCGCTCGATCTCGGCATCGGTATAACGCATCGTGTTGATGCCGACACGCGCGCCAGTCTCGTCACGAGAGACACCACGCGGCTGGCCGAAATAGAGATCGCCGGTCAGTTCACGCAAGATGATCAGATCGACCCCCGTGACAATTTCGGGCTTGAGTGTGGAGGCGTCCACAAGCTCGGGATAAAGCACGACCGGGCGGAAGTTAGCATAGAGACCGAGGGCCTTGCGCAGCTTGAGCAGGCCGTAACCGGCCCCCTCGCTCGGCGCTCGCCTCTCATCCTCAGGAACGCCGGTTCCGCCAAGCAGAATGGCATCAGCTTTGCGTGAGATGTCGAGGGTATCAGGCGGCAGGGCATCGCCGAAGCGCTCCAGCCCCTCACCTCCGATTACGGCTTCTGTGAGTTCGAGCGGGAGTTCACTACCGATGACCGCGTGCAGCGCCCTTACTGCCTCCGCGGTCACTTCCTTACCGATCCCGTCTCCTGGGAGCACTACTATCTTCAAGGCCTTGCCTTTCGAAATTGAGTTGAAGAGGCGGGCGCATTCGCTCGGCCCTCTCTGCGGCAGGACTTATATGGGCCGACCCGGACCCTTCGAAGTCGTCCTTTGGAAAGCTCGCATCGTCGGACGCGACGCACCGGTTAGCCGGCGGACCAGCCTCTCAACTGTTGGTAAGGTGCTTCAACAGCAGCTTCACGGGTGGTGGCAGGCCCTGACTGTCCTGAACGCAGATGTTCCACTGCCTGACTGCCCAAGGCTCGTCGAGCGCGATTGCCGCAAGCATGCCACCCGTTACATAACGGGCGGCACATCCCGCCGGCACGAGGCCGACGCCCATCTGCGCCTCTACCATTGTCGACACCGTCTCGAACCCGTTGACCCGGATTGGCATTTTCAACGGTTTGCTCAGCTCAGCCGCGGCGCGAATGACGAGCATATCCAGAAAACTTCCCCTGCTTGGCCCGATCAGGTCATAATCCGGGAGGTCGGCGAACTTGACGGAAGTTTGCGAGCTTAGCGGGTGGTCCCTGTGAGCCAGCACCACGAGGCGGTCGCTGCGATACGGGATGTATTTCAAACCGCGACGGGGCACGACGCCACCGAAGACGCCGATATCCGCAGCGTTCTCGGCCACCGCGTCCACGGCCTGCTGGCTGGTGCCCTCCTCCAGATCGATTCGAATGGCCGAATGCGTCCCCAGAAAGTTGCTCAGATCCGACGGCAGATGCTGGATGATCGTCGAAACACTCGCAAAAATGCGGACCTGCCCGCTGACGCCACTGGCGTGATGGGCAAGCTCAATCTCCATCTGCTTCAAGTCGCGGAGCACGACGCGCGCATGGTGGAGCAGCGCCTGCGCTGCCGCGGTCAGCTCCAGTCCCTTCGAGCTGCGGTGAAACAAAGGCGTACTGAGGCGTATCTCGAGATCGGAAATCCGCTTGCTCACCGCCGATGCCGCGATGTGCTCGCGATCGGCCGCCTTGGCGATACTCTGCTCTTCGCAAACGGCGACAAACAGCTGAAGCGAAAGAAGGTCAAAACGCAATGTAGCTCCCCCTCTCCGGCATATTCCATCCATGTCAGGCCTGCGAAACACGCAGCCAGTCACTGCTAATAGCTGTTGACCGCACGGATGCAACTGTCGCAAGGGCATCATCGCGGATCGCGAAGCAGCCATTCCAAACGAAGTCTTTTGCGAAAGGCCATCGCAGTCAATACGTTCTGGCACGCGCTTGTCGCGAAATCGCCACCGGTTCCCCCGTGGAACATGCTTCAATCAATAATTCAATCAGAGTGCGTCTTCGACCATGAATCGATATGATCTTGAGCAGCGCGTAGCGATTGTCACGGGCGGAGCGCAGGGCATCGGGTTCGCAGTCAGCGAGCGGATGCTGGCATCCGGTGCCAGGATAGCGATCTGGGATCGCGATGGCGCTGCGTTGCAAAAGGCTCTCAATCAGCTTGGACGAACCCGCGACGTGCTTGGGATTGAGACTGACATTGGCGACCTCGCGTCGGTGGAAGCGGGCTTTGCACACACGCTGGAACGGTTTGGCAAGATCGACATACTGATCAACAATGCGGCGTTGGTCGGGCCGAACATGCCGACCTGGGAATATCCACCCGAGGCCTTCGCACAGGTCCTGAGTGTGGGATTGATAGGGACTTTCAACTGCTGCCGCGCCATCGTCCCTCATATGCGGGAGCTTAACTACGGGCGCATCGTCAACCTCAGCTCCATTGCCGGCAAGGAGGGCAACCCCAACGCGGTCGCCTACAGCTCCATGAAGGCAGCCGTGATCGCCTTGACGAAGTCACTGGGCAAGGAACTCGCAGGGCAGAACATCGCAGTCAACTGCGTCACTCCGGCGGTTGCCAAGACGCCTGGGGCAATGGAGCAGTCACCGCAACACATCGAGTACATGCTTGCCAAGATTCCGCGCGGCCGCATGCTCGAACTTGGCGAAGCCGCCTCCATGATCTGCTGGCTAGCGTCAGAGGAGAATTCCTTTACCACCGGCGCGGTGTTCGATCTTTCCGGCGGCAGGGCAACCTACTGACCGTAGCGCCCGTCAAATTCCGCGGCGCACGTGGCGGCGCACCGATCCAACAAGGAGACTGCTGATGCCTTCCTACATATTCGAAAACGCGCGGATCGTTGACGGCTCCAATGAGGACGGCGAGCACGACCGTTTCGTCCGCGTCAGCGGCAATGTTATCGACGAGGTTTCAGACAAGCCGATCCGGGATAGCAACGCGCATCGCTTCGATCTGCGCGGGAAGACTGTGATGCCGGGCCTGATCGATTGCCATGTGCACATCAATTCCGGAGTTGCCGATCCGGCCGAAAACTCGTTTCTGCCAAACGAACTCGTCGCCTATCATTCGGTGCGGATATTGAAGGGCATGCTCAATCGCGGTTTCACCACCGTACGCGACCTCGGCGGCGCGACTGTGGCTCAGGTCCATGCGATAGAGCAGGGTCTTATCGAAGGTCCTCGCCTGGTCATTTGCGGCAAGGCCATGGTGCAGACCGGCGGCCATTCGGACTATCGGACGCGCTACGACATGATCAGTGGCGACCGTCAACTCGACCAACTCGGCTCGGTAGGACGCATCGTTGACGGCGTCGACGACTGCCGCCGTGCCGCTCGCGACGAGGTTCGCAAGGGCGCCAGATTCATCAAGGTGATGGCCAATGGCGGCGCGGCATCCTCCCATTTTCCTCGGCCATATCTCGGCTATTCGATGGATGAGCTGCGCGCGTTCCAGGACGAAGCCGACAAGGCCAAGATGTATGTGTCGGTGCACACCCACACCGACGAGGCCGTCGCACGTGCACTCGAATGCGGTATTCATTCGATCGAACACGCGACACTTATTACCCCTCAAACCGCTGCCACCGCTGCGAAGCAAGGTGCGATCGTCACGCCGACGATCGCCGCCTATGAAGCGCAGATCCGCGAGGCCGATGCGCTGAAGCTGGATCCCGGCTTTGTGGAACGCCTGAAATGGGTGCGCGCAAGAGGTCCCGAATCGCTGGAGACGATGCGGGCAGCCGGCGTCAAGCTGGCTTACGGCACCGACGTGTTGGGCTCGATGCACAGCTATCAGTCCGAAGAGTTCCTGATCCGCGCGGAGGCGCTGCCGGCGATCGAGGTGATCAAATCGGCAACCCTTACCGCCGCCGAACTCGTCCGTATGGAAGGCAAGGTCGGCACGATCGCGGCAGGCGCCTTTGCCGACCTCCTCGTGGTCGACAAGGATCCCGTGAAGGATCTGTCTGCGCTGGGCAGTCAAGGCCGCTACATGTCCGCCATCATGAAGGATGGTGCATTCGTGAAGAACCAGCTCGCAGCCTAGGCTCACGCTGGGACCAATCACGCCGCCATCCTTTTGCCAGTCTTGAGATGTCCGCTCCGGGGGCGGACCGGCTGTGTCACTTGGATATCGACAAGTCTTCCGCGTTCACGCCTTACATCGTGGAATGCGACGAGGTCCATCCCATCGAAGGCTCTGAGCCCGCGTCCAGCCAACTATCCCAATGCTGAATTCGACCGCCCTGGTGTCCGCGCATGCTGGAGGTCGCGCATTTGAGCGAAGTTTCAGTAACTGCTGAGTGGAGGGACATAGCTCGTTCGAAGAGGCGACGCCAAAGCTTTGAAGGGCTGCCCTATTTGCTGTTGGCGCCGATCGCCATACTTCTGGTTCTGGTGATCGTTTATCCGCTGGTTGAGGCCGTGCGGTCTGCCATGACG
>NZ_RZRK01000709.1:0-3144 GCF_003997835.1 Mesorhizobium sp. M7A.F.Ca.CA.004.12.1.1 | reverse complement strand
GAAAACGGACTCTGCTTGGTGAGTTCTTTCGGACACTCTTTGCGGCTTACGTCTCTCGCAAATAATCGAGCAAATCGGCAGGCAAGACTTCCAGATTCGCTCTCTCCCGCCCGGGCGAGAATTGACCGCCACGATAAATTGCGTAGCCAACGGTCCCATCTTCCTCGATGCTTAGGATCGCGTGGCGCTCCCCCCATTTCCATTCGAAAGCGATCTCCCCATCATCCGCCCATACCGAAGGTAATCTGACACCAGCGGGTATTGCCTCCCAAAGCCTCGAAGCAAAACCAGCCATCCCGCCCGGAGCAGAAATCTTCGGGAACGCGGGAATCTCATAAGTGTTTGCAGGATTCGAGTGCCCTATCACCAAATTGGGCAGAGATAGGTCCGCGAACCAAGGCAAATGGTCCGTTACCGAAACCGTATTCGGATAGAGAGTTCTCTCCCACACAGACAACTCGGGCCATACCGTACTGACGTTTGGTGGCAGTGCACTGCCTGTGAGGGGTCCCCAGCCAATGAGGGGCAACTCTTCCAAAAAACAAACCCTCCCTGCCATCGTTTCTAGGACAGCAGGAGTAGTTCTAGCGGATGGCGGGATAGCTGAGCCCGGGCGCTGCTTGGGAACATAGGAAGGTCGCGTTCCACTATCTTCCCCGATTAAGGCTAGCGCACTCATCACAGTTCACCCGATTCAACATTCTGGCGACCGAGGCCAACCAGTTCATCCCATATAGGCACCAAAAGCGATCGATCCAATGGCGACGCATTGGCTGCGTCGGTACTATGATCGAGTTCAAGGCGCGCAGCAAAAACCTGCCCACCCATGACAATTCCAGCCTCATTCCCGCCAACTCTAATTGAGCCCCTCTGTATCTTCACAGACCCCAAGCTCAAAATACGGTTCAATTTTAGCGGCAGTATGTTGCTCCTCGTCGGGGAATTTATGCGATATAAAAAATCTTCAGTGTCCGGCTGAATTTTAGCACTCTTCAAGTATCCGCTAAGGATCGAATTCACACTCTTCTCGTCGGGCGCTTGTTGCAACATTACGGATCCAAGTGCCAGACGTGCCACCGGATGGGTAAAATTGGCAAGGAATTTCGACGCTACCGATTGGAATTCATCAATTCCTGCGTCCCATTCCGCGAATGCCGGGACGGCGGCGTCTTCGGCGAAATCGGCCTTGATGCCCATAATCACGTCGACCCTGTTTGGACCAAATCCCAAGGTCAGCCGACCAAGTCCAAAATCGCCAACATAGACCTTGCCGCCTGGCACGTTTTGCCGAACTTCAGCTTCGTCTTGGCCAGTGAGGAAGGTCCAATCTGCCTCGGTGCCCTTTGGCTGATCGGCAGTGAAGATAGATAGGCGCAATGATTCCAGTGACCAGTTGCTGCTCATAAGGCCTCCCCCACCACTTCCGCCATATCCCGAAACACACCAGAACGCAATTAAGCCACTCGAATAGTGCCGAAATGGTGAAAGCCATGTTTTATTGCCGTCGTCACCCCAGGCACACTCGCCAGATATCCGACCAGACCACCGCCGCTATTCCTCTGCCGCCGGCTTGAACTTTCGCACGATCATCTCGAACAGCATATCCGAAATCCACATAGCCGAAACGCCGATCAGGAAAGCAGCCGCAAGCGTCGTGGTGTCATCGGCCGGATCTGGAATCGGCAATCCCGTCGCTTTGAAATACGACACCACTGGCAGCGTGAGATAAGCCGCCGCCAGTGCGCCACAAACAGGCGAGGCTATCATTTCGCGCAGCTTGTACCGATGCCGCGACAGAGCCCGCAGGATGCCGCCAGAGAGGCCGGCAACAAGCACAGGGGCCTTGATGCCCAATAGGTCGAGCAAATCGTGCATCATGGCTTCCACCCGCACCAGTCAGCGCCCTTGGCATTGAACGAGTTCAAGTCGTCCAGTTCGGCGCGGGTCATGATCTGAACGACAGTCAGCGAGGGCCGGCGGGGCGTGTTGTGGTCGCACCAGACCTTGCGAGGGTCATCGATTGGGGCCGACGTGGCGCACGCTGACAGAAGCAGGAACACCGGGGCTATCAGTGCTTTGCCCATTTAGTCGCCTCCGCTCGGGCTTGGTCGTCTGTCATGCCGGCGGCCTGCCGTTCGGCCGCTGTTGCCTCCCGGTTCATCTCCAGACTGTCCTGGGCGGAGGCCAGGTCTCTGGCCGCCTGCTTGGCCTTGTCCTTGTTGGCGCGGTGAATCCCACCGGCAACGAACAGGCTGACGCCACCGACGACAGCCGCGAGAATGGCCATGATGACCTTGTTGTCGATCACGGCACTGAACAGCCACACCAGCAGCTCAGACATTGGGCTTGTCCTTGACGAAATAGCCGACGAGTCCGCCAACGACATACGGCAGCGGCTCCCAAATCGCCGGATCGGCGAAGTCGGGAAAGTTGTGCACGACAAGTGCCTTCACGATGCCGGCGGCCGACGCCGACACCATGGCCGCTGTCAGCTTGTTCGTTGGCAACGCGCTTGGCTGGCGAACCGTTCGCATGGTCACTTCCTCTTGAAAACGGCACCGACAACCGCGAACAGCAGCCGCCACAGCCAGTTGCGTTCGACGGTCTTCGTTTCGGCAGTCTGGGTTGGCTCGGGATAGACGATCTGCGGCGAAGCTGGCGGAACGGGAGCGGGTACAGGCGTCGACGGAGTGATGACAGGCTGAACCGCGGCTTCCCCCTGCCCTGCCAGAACGAGCGATTGCGAGCGGACGGACTTCACCCGATCGCTCCAGCCGCGCCCAAAAGTGGCCCAGGTCGGCAAACGCTTAAGGAAGGCCAGGCGGTCGTCACAGAGCGCGTCGATGACAACGCCCGCCGGCTTGCCGTTTGCGGCGGCGATGGTCGCTGGGCCTATGCGCCCGTCCTGCGTCACACCGACGACAGCCTGAAGGTACTTCGCAGCCCTGCCTGGCCCGGAATTTACCGCGAAGTCAAAGACGGCGTAATCCACGCCATCAGGGAGTTCAGCCCCAGCTACGGCGTCCCAATAGAACCTGCGATAGACCGTCGCCACCTGGGCATCGCTGATCTTGCGTAGATCCGCCTTTGTCGCATCGGCCTTCACGTAGCGGCGGAAATTGGTGAGCGTCACCCCTTTCATGG
>NZ_RZRK01000708.1:0-3154 GCF_003997835.1 Mesorhizobium sp. M7A.F.Ca.CA.004.12.1.1 | reverse complement strand
CTGCAACGCGGTGCGGTCGCGCAAATTGGAGGTGACCATGACGGCAATGTCGAGCTTGCCGCCAATCAGGAGGTGTTCGAGATAATCGCCATTGTCCTCGATGGCAGAGACCTCGACGCCGGGATAGGCGCGACGGTAGCGGGCGAGCAGATCCGACAGCACATAACCGGCAACCAGCGAGGTGACGCCGAGCTGCAGCCGGCCGGCCGCCACCGCCTGCTCGCCGGAGAAAGAGCGGCGCGCGTCGGAAACGTCCGCGAGGATTTTCGTCGCGTGGCGCAGGAACTGGTGGCCCTTGTGGGTGATGTTGAGGCCACGCGGATGGCGTTCGAACAGTTCGACGCCGAGATCGCTTTCGAGCTCCTTGATCGCTTCGGTGACCGACGACTGCGAGATTGACAGGTTCTGCGCGGCGCCCGAAACCGTGCCTTGCTCGGCGACGGCGATGAAGAACTGCAACTGGCGGATGGTGAAAGCCATGGCCGGACTAAACACGGCGGACGCGATGCTGGGAAGTGGCAACCGGCGAACACTTGACGGCTTCGCCAATCGTAACTAACTAAGTTACATGAAACGCAACAGCCGACTGTCCTCGACCTTGCACATTCTCGTCCACATGGCCGAGAAGCCCGAACAGGCGCTGACCTCCGAGCAGCTTGCCACCTTCATCCACACCAATCCGGTTGTGGTCCGCCGCACCATCGCAGGCTTGCGCGATGCCGGCATCGTCACCTCGTCGCGCGGGCACGGTGGCGGCTGGCTGCTCGGGCGGGCGCCCGAGAAAATATCCCTGGCCGAGATCAGCGTCGCCCTTGGCGAGACGCTGCTGCCGTTCAGCACAGAGCCGGAAAGCCCCGGCTGCCTCGTCGAGCAGGCGGTGATCGCCGTCCTCGACGATTTTCGCATCGCCGCCGAAAGGCTGCTGGCGGAGAAGCTGAGCCGCATCACGCTGGCCGACCTGACCGCCGATTTCCGCCGCCGTTTTGATCTCATTGGAGTCTCCAGCCATGCAGTATGATCTTGCCGTCATCGGCGGCAGCTTTGCCGGCCTGTCCGCCGCCATCCAGGTGGCGCGGGCAGGACGCAAAGTGCTGGTGATCGACGCCGGCCAGCCGCGCAACCGCTTTGCCGAGCATTCGCACGGCTTCCTCGGACATGACGGGCGCGCGCCTGGCGCAATCCTGGCTGACGCAAGGCGGCAGCTGCTGGCCTACCCGACAGCCAGGGTTGTCGACGGGCGCGCCGACAAGGCCGTTGCCGCCGGCAGCAGCGATTTCGAAATCACCACCGATGGCGACGAGACATTCGGTGCCGCACGATTGGTGCTGGCCACCGGGGTGCGCGATATCCTGCCGGAGGTTGCCGGGCTTGCCGAGCTCTGGGGCAGGAGCGTGCTGCACTGCCCCTATTGCCACGGCTACGAGGTTTCCGGCGGGCCGCTCGGCGTGCTCGCAACCGGCCCGATGTCCCTGCATCAGGCACAGCTGATCGCCGATTGGGGTGATGTCACACTGTTCGGCAATGGTCTGTTCGAACCCGACACAGATCAGATGCGCGCGTTGGAGAGCCGAAAGGTGCGGTTTGAGCCCACCAGCGTTGCCGAGCTAAGGGAAGACGGCTCCGGCGGGTTGATCGTCCACCTCGACGATAGCCGAAAGGCCGGCGTCAGGGCGATGTTCACCGCGCCGCGCAACATCATGGCCAGCCCGCTGGCCGAACAGCTCGGCTGCGGCTTCACCGAAGGCCTCCTCGGCCCGGTGATATCAGTCGATGACAGGCAGCAGACGACCGTGCCCGGCGTCTACGCCGCCGGCGACGCGGCACGTTCGATGCACAATATTGCCTTTGCGGTATCGGGTGGCACCTTTGCGGGCGTCTGCGCCCACCAGTCGCTTGTGTTCGGCTAGAACCCGGCTTCCTCGCCGGCGATGCTGAGCCGCGCGCCGGCCTGGGCCAGGGCGGCAGCCAGGTCGTGCGGCGGCGAGCGGTCGGTGGCGAGTTCGGAAAAGCTGTCGAAGCCGCAGACCTGGACCAGACCAAGACGGCCGAATTTCGAGTGATCGGTGATGACGAGGGACCGCTGGCCGCGCGACAGCACCATGCGGGCGAACTCGGCCTCATCCAGATCAAAATCCATGACGCCCATCACCGCGTCGACGCCGCCGGTGGAAATGATGGCGTGGCTGACCGAAAAACGACTGACAAAATCAATCGCCGAGGCACCGAAAGCAGCGCCGGAATCGCTGCGCAGCTCGCCGCCCGCCATATAGACCTTGTTGCCGTTGATGGTGGCCAGGGTGCGGGCAATATCCGAGGAATTGGTGACGACCGTCAGGCGCCGGTGGCCGAGCAGTTCACGCGCAAGGAACGAGGTCGTCGTGCCGGTGTCGAGCATGATCGATTCGCCGTCGCGTATGGTGGCGGCGACCATGCGGGCAATGACGCGCTTGGCGTCGGCGTTCTCACGCATACGCCGCTCGAACGGCGCTTCGCCGATCATCGACGGCAGGCCGATGGCGCCATGCATCTTGAGGACAGAGCCATCACCAGTCAGTGGCTTGACGTCGCGGCGCACCGTCTCGAGCGACACGCCCAGCCGGTCGGCCAGACTGGCGATGGTGACGGTGCCCTCTTCCTGCAGGAGCCGCAGGATCTCGCCGTGTCGTTTGGACTGGGCCATCTGGTTTCCCGAACTGATGCTCCTGACCGATTTTAAGGTAATTCAAGTGCTTTTAAAGGAACTACCTTACGCTTTCGGGCAAAATACCCAAAAAAAGTCACACCTTTTTATTGACAAGCGGGCAGCCCTGGCGTGAAATCGAACACATCAATAGTCTTCAGATCTGCGACTGGGGGCAGTGCCGCAACTCAGCGATCAGGCCGTTTGGAAACGTGCCTGTTCAAGGAATTTTCAGATCCGCGGGGGCGGATGCCGGGCTCAAAAACCTGGCCAAGGGGCTCGTCGGTGCGGTGCGGGATACCGATCCTGGCGTCCCGCACCGACGAGATCATTTACGTTTCTCCCGCCATCGTTGCGCTGTTCACGGCGCCTTGTCGAAGCCCAGCAAACCAGGGATGTTCCGTGACCACATAATTCGCGTTGCTCAGGCCGCCGGGCAGCGGTGCGATCTCGATGCTACCGGTCCAGCAGGGC
>NZ_RZRK01000707.1:0-3160 GCF_003997835.1 Mesorhizobium sp. M7A.F.Ca.CA.004.12.1.1 | reverse complement strand
GCCGTGATCTTGGTCGAGGAATGCAGCGGAGCAGAATTCTGCACCGCAGCAGCGCTTTGAAGTCGCGGCATGGATCCTGGGGTCTGCGCCGCGTCGCTGCGCTCCTTGCTTCGCCCCAGGATGACGAAGCGATGTGCATTTCCGCCAAGCCATCAACGCAAGCACGTCCGACCCATCAAAACTTCGGCAGCGGAGGAGTTGACGATTACTTCCCCAGCTCGACCGACCGCAGCCGCGCAGCCTCCACCGCCTCTGTGAGAAGGCGCGTCAGCCGGTGCTCGCCCATCAGCACGGCCAGCGCCGCGGCCGTCGTGCCGTTGGGGCTGGTGACCTGCTGGCGCAGCACGCCCGGTTCCTCGCCGCTTTCGGCGGCGAGCGAGGCGGCGCCATAGACTGTCTGCATGGCGAGCAGCTTGGCGGTCGCCGTTGGCAGCCCGGCCTTCTCGGCGGCCACGGTCAGCGCTTCGATGAAATGGAAGATGTAGGCCGGCCCAGATCCGGAGACGGCGGTCACCGCATCCATCAGGCCCTCGTCGTCGATGGTGGCCACTTCGCCGCTCGCCGACAAAAGATCGGCGACGAAACGCTTGGTGTCATCCGACACGAGCTTGTTGGAGAACACCACCATCATGCCCTTGCCGATTGCCGCGGGTGTGTTGGGCATGCAGCGCACGATCGGCGCGCGGCTGCCGAGGATTTCCTCGAAGGTGTTGGCCGGCGTGCCGGCGGCGATGCTGACGAAGGTGGTGCGGCCATCGCCGAAACGCTTGTAGGCGGAGGTGACATCGCGGATCACCTGCGGCTTCACCGCGATGACGACGAGATCGGGCACGGCATCGGCCGGGATGCTGCCGGCATCGGCTGATGTCGCGCAGCCCAGCGTGGCCGCGCGATTGCGCAGATCGGCATTGGGCTCGACCACGAAAACCGCCGATGGCGCAAGCTTACCGGATTTCAGCCAGCCTGAGAGCATGGCGTAACCCATATTGCCGCAGCCGGCGAGAACAAGCCTGATCGTCATCAAAAGCCCTCCGAAGGAAGGCTTTCACATAGACGCTGGCGCTTCCCCGGGGAAGCCCCCGTCAGGAGGAACGGAAAGATCGCGAGCCGCGATCGGGATCGCGCACTGCCATCGGCCGCAGCGAGACTTGCCTGAGGCCAAATACGCCGAGCACGAAGAACAGCCAGACCGGGTCGCCGCGATGGAAGAAGAAGCTTTCGAGAAAAGCGTTCAGCGCCGTGAACAGCACCACCATCATGAAGAAGTCACCGAGAAAAATGTTTTCCCTGCGCAACGGAATGCGCATGTAGTCGCGCAGCGGCGCGATGAGGAAAGTGTAGACCGCCACGCAGAGTGCCGGAATGCCCATCAGCACGGCGATGTCGAGGTAGCCGTCATGGCCGTGCACGATGGTCCGGATGTCCCACGGCCGGTCGAAGGGCTGGTCCTGGTTGAGCAGCAAGGGCGTGCCCCAGAAGCTCTCATAGCCGTAACCGGTCCATGGCTTCTTCGCGAGCATGCTGCCGGCGAACTCCCACAGCGTCGTGCGGCCCGTATAGGTCATGTCCGGGAAATAGATCGCCGCGAGATGTTTTATCGGCGGCAGGAATACGATGCCCAGCGTGCCGACCGCTGTCGCGACGATCGCCAGCGCAAACAGGATCGGCGTGCCGAGCCGCATGCCGATCAGGCTCGGGAACATGACGATCAGGATCGAGAACGGCACCAGGCCGGCTGTCGTCTTGGAGCCGGTGTGCAGCATGAAGATCATCGCAGCGAAGAAGATCCCGGCACCCCAGTAGCGCTGTCCGCGCCGGTAGAGATAGAGGCCCGCGAAGCTGAGGCAGGCCATGATCGGCCCGGCGATGTTCTTGTGGGTGAACACGCCGCGCCACAGGCCGGCATGCTCAGGCTCCTGCGAGTCGGCGGTGTGCATCGCCTCATGCGGAAAAACGATGAGCCCGAGATAGGAAAGGCCCATGACCACGACGGCGGTGAAGATGATCACCTTCGAGAAGGCTTCGGCGTCGCGAGGCAGCACCAGGATCGTCGCCATCGTCAGGATGCCGATCAGGGTGAAGGAGGCGGCGCGCATGGCCGAAGGCGGATCGGTCGACAGGATCACCGAGAGGAAAAAGAAGCCCAGCACCAGCATCCAGGACGGGCTGAGCAGCGAGCGCACCACACGCGGATCGGCAAAGGCCATCAGCGAGAAGATCGACATGGCGCCGAGCGAACCGAAGCCAAGCTGGTTGACGATGTCGCCGCCTTGACCGGCGAGTTCTGCGCCGCCCGGCTGGAACGGCCGGAAGGACACCATGATGACGGTCAACAGCAGCGCGGCAATGGCGGTGGCCACGCCTTCGCGCGTGAACGCGGCGCTGAGCGGCGCGCGCTCAGTTTTTCTCAGGCTGGCGATATTGCTCATTGGCATATCCGAATTCGGCCAGCACGCGGCCCAGCGCCACATGGACAGGGTAGATGGCGATATCAGGCGATCCGGTCCGCGCCAGCCGGATCAGGCCGCGAAGCGGCGAGGCGGCAAGCAGTGCCAGGCTCTTCAGCAACACCTTGGCGCCGGCCAGCGGTGTGCCGGCGCGCTTCTTCTTTTCGACCAGTGTCGAGATGACACCGTTGCGCAGGCTGCGGGCCCGGATCCAGTCGGCTTCGATACGCCGGGCCGGGACGGTTTCATGCACCTTGGCCTCGGCGCACCAGCCCAGCACAAAGCCCTTTTGCGCCGACCGGCTGAGAAAGTCGGAATCGCCGCCGCCCATGAAGTTGAATCTGAGATCGAGAAAGGGTGGACCCATGGCGATCAGCACGTTGCGCCCGACCAGAAGATTGCCGGACGAATAGAGCGCCGGCACCCGCCCGGTTGCCCGATAAGGCGGCGCGAACACCGGATGCTCGGCCCATCGCGCATGGGCGGGGTCGGCAAACACGGGCACCTGCGGGCCGCCGACAATATCGGCACTGAGCGTTTCGGCAGCCCGGCACATCCGTTCCAGCCACTGCGGATCGGCGATCTCGTCATCGTCGATGACCAGCAGATGCCTGAAGTTCGGGAATTGCAGGATGGCTGTCTGCCAGCCGGCATTGTAGGCGCTGCAATTGCCGCGCTCATGCGCGATGATGACCAGGCCCGACATTTCGCCC
>NZ_RZRK01000706.1:0-3164 GCF_003997835.1 Mesorhizobium sp. M7A.F.Ca.CA.004.12.1.1 | reverse complement strand
AGCCTTCGAATACACCGGCATCCTGTGGTCGCCGCTGTGGGGTTTCCTGTTCTTCGCCGAGGTGCCGCGGTCGACGACGGTGATCGGCGCTGCCTTGATTATCGGCGCCGGTCTGCTGGCGCTCAACACCGAACGGCGCAAGAATGTTCCACCTGTGCTCGCTGCCGCCGACCCAGCCTGATCAGGCGAAGCAGATCAGCGCCCGCTCGACTCGCGAACGGATTTCGGCCAGCGTGAAGGGCTTCTGCACGACATCGAGGATGATGCCGTTCAATTCCTCGGCGCGCTCGCGCTGGTCGGCATAGCCGGTCATCAGCACGATCTTGATCGACGGAAACAATGCAGCAGCCGCGATCGCCATCTCGATGCCGTCCATCTCCGGCATGCGGATATCGGAGACGACGAGATCATAGCCGCCACGCGCCGCCTGGATCAGCGAAAGCCCCTGCGCGCCGTCCGCCGCGATATCGATTGTGTGCCCGGCGCGTTCAAGCGCGCGGGCGGCCAGGGTGCGGACGGACTCATCGTCCTCGACGATCAGAAGCTTTGCCATGGCCGGCATATTTGGCCGCCAAAAGTTGACTTTTCCTGAAAGCCCACGAGCAATTCAGGAGAAGTGTGAGACGATTTTCCGGGAAAAGCGCACAGCGCTTTCCCTTGGGAATTGCGTCAAAACAAAAAACTCGAGCGGTTCGGCGTTTTCGTGAAGCGGCGAACCGCTCTAAGCATCAGCAAACCTTTTTGATGCCGCTCAGACATCCCCTTTGACGACACCGACAAACGGCAACTCGCGAAAAGCATGGGCTACATCCATGCCGTAGCCAACGACGAAATAGTCGGGGCAGTCGAAGCCGACATAATCGGCATTGAGCTCGGTCTGGCGGCGCATGCGCTTGTCGAGCAGCACGGCGATCGAACAGCTCTTGGCGCCCCGCGACAACATCAGCTCGCGGGTAAAGCTCAGCGTCTTCCCCGATTCGAGAATGTCGTCGATCAGCAGCACGTCGCGGCCGGCGACCTCATTGTCGATGTCGCGCAGCACCCTCACCTCGCCGCTGCTGGTGCCGGCGCCATAGCTGGAGATGAAGATGAATTCGACCTCCGGCGACAGGCCGACATCGTGCATGGCCCGGATAAGATCGGCGGCGAAGATAAACGAGCCCTTCAGCACCGAGATCACCAGCAGATCGTGATAGTCGTGTCCGGCAATCTCCTTGGCGAGCTCGAGATTGCGCCGCGCGATCGCCGATGCTGAAAACAGAACCTCGATGTCCTTGCCGCGTACGATGGGCATTGATGGTCTTCCCCGGTGATCGCCTATTCGGCGAAAGTGACCGACACGGTCTTCACACCGTTTCTAGGCACGTCGAGCCGGCTGGCAAAGCCGAATCTTTCGCCAGACGCCAGCGAACGGCCGGATGTCCCCAACGTATAGCGGGTAGTCTGCCCGTCATTGCCGGTCACCCGGATTTCGAGCGGCGGCAACTCCGTCGGTTTCGCACCATCATTGACGGCCTCACCATCGACGAACAGTGCGGCGTTCGGCCCGGTAGCGTCGACGCGTGACGTGACGCCCGAAATGCTGAGCGCCGACGCCTGCGCGCTGGACAGGAACGGCGCCTGGCGCACCAGCGCGTGCCCGCCGGAGACCCAGAACGCGGCCAAGGCAGCGCCGATACCAGCGACCCAGAAGATCGGCCCGCCGCGCGAGGCTGGTAGCCGCTCCGGCGGGGCCTCGGGCTTGCGCAGCATGTCCATGCCCGCGACGGGTGGCATGACGATCGCGCGCGGCAGCGGCGAAACGCTCTCCACGGCAGGCGCAAGGCGCGGCATCACCACGTAGTC
This sequence comes from Mesorhizobium sp. M7A.F.Ca.CA.004.12.1.1, assembly GCF_003997835.1. Taxonomy (NCBI): domain Bacteria; kingdom Pseudomonadati; phylum Pseudomonadota; class Alphaproteobacteria; order Hyphomicrobiales; family Phyllobacteriaceae; genus Mesorhizobium; species Mesorhizobium sp. M7A.F.Ca.CA.004.12.1.1. The sequence continues at coordinate 1,319 of NZ_RZRK01000706.1, read as the reverse complement.
GGCATCGACGATGTCGGCGGCCGAACCACGCATGAACCGGTCCGCTGCGGCAATTGCCGCCGGATCGGTCATGATTTCGCCGGAAACCGGGCGCGCGGTTCGATCGTCAGCCATCATGGCCCCAGCATTGCAGCACGTGTTCGCTTTTCGTTTCTTTTGCGTAAACACAAATGGTTAACGCTTCCCCACCGGAGCCCTCGTGACGAGCCGAAAGAGCCCAGAAATTAACCGCCGGTTAACCATGCCGGCCGATGGTCTTTACCCAGAACAGGCCGGCTCGCCGCCGTGCCGAAATTCAGGTCGTCGAAATTGATTCGTTTCGAAAATGTCGGCCTCCGCTATGGCATGGGTCCGGAAATCCTCCGCGACATCTCCCTGCACATCCCGGAGCGCTCCTTCCAGTTCCTCAGCGGGCCTTCGGGCGCCGGCAAGACGACCTTGCTGCGCCTGCTGTTCATGTCGCTGAAGCCGACGCGCGGGCTGATCACCATCTTTGGCAAGGACCGTTCGCGCATCTCGCGCACCGAATTGCCGCATCTGCGCCGCCGCATCGGCGTGGTGTTCCAGGATTTTCGCCTGCTCGACCACATGACCACCTACGAGAACGTCGCGCTGCCGCTGCGCGTGCGCGGGCGCGAGGAGGCGAGCTACCGCACCGATGTCACCGAACTGTTGAAGTGGGTCGGGCTGGGCGAGCGCATGCACGTGCTGCCGCCGGTTCTGTCCGGCGGCGAGAAGCAGCGCGCGGCGATCGCGCGGGCGCTGATCGAGCAGCCGGAAATCCTGCTCGCCGACGAACCGACCGGCAATGTCGATCCGCCTCTGGCGCGACGCCTGCTGCGGCTGTTCATCGAGCTCAACCGGCTCGGCACCGCGGTGGTGATCGCCACCCACGACCTTGGCCTGATGGAACAGGTCGACGCGCGCCGCATGATCCTGGCCGGCGGAAGGCTGGACATCTATGACTGAACTGTCCGCCGAACATTTTGTGGAACGGGAGCAGGACGCCGAGGCGACCGAGGCAAAGCCCCGCGCCCAGCGCAGGATGGCGCCGATCGTGCCGGCGCAGAACATCGCTGGCCGGGCACTGGTCCTGGTGATCGCCATCATGACCTTCCTGTCCTGCCTGACTTTCGGCGCAGTGACGCTGGTGCGCGACACAGCGTCCGTCTGGGAGAACCAGATTTCGCGCGAGGCGACCATCCAGATCAAGCCGGTCGACGGCCTCGACATGGAAGCAGCCCTTACCCAGGCCTCCCAGATCGCCGGGGAATTCCCTGGCGTCAAGACGACCCGGATCATCGACCGCGAGGCGACCG
>NZ_RZRK01000705.1:0-3165 GCF_003997835.1 Mesorhizobium sp. M7A.F.Ca.CA.004.12.1.1 | reverse complement strand
TTGGCGAAGATGTTATTGAAGCCACGCTTCGGCAGGCGCCGGTAGAGCGGCATCTGGCCACCCTCGAAGCCGTTGATGGCGACGCCGGAGCGCGCCTTCTGGCCCTTGACGCCGCGACCGCCGGTCTTGCCGGAGCCGGAGCCGATACCACGGCCGAGACGCTTCTTGGAGTGCGTCGCGCCGTCCTTGTCACGCAGATCGTTGAGTTTCATCTGAGTTCTCCTGCGCTCTGGCTCAGCCCTCGTCCACGACGCGGACGAGATGCTGGACGGCAGCGATCATGCCGCGCACGGAGGGCGTATCTTCCAGCGTGCGCTGCTTGTGCATCTTGTTGAGGCCGAGGCCGACCAGCGTCGCGCGCTGCTCCTTCGGACGGCGGATCGGCGAACCAATCTGCTCAACGGTGATGGTCTTGGTTGCTTTCTTGGCCATGGTCAAAATCCCTGGTCAGATCGACTATTCTTCAGCCGCAACGGCGGTGCCGCGGCGGGCCTGAAGGGTCGAATACTTGATGCCGCGAGCAGCAGCCACATCCTTGGGATGCATCTGGCTCTTCAGCGCGTCGAAGGTGGCGCGAACCATGTTGTAGGGGTTCGACGAACCCATCGACTTGGCGACCACGTCATGCATGCCGAGCGTCTCGAAGACAGCGCGCATCGGGCCACCGGCGATGATGCCGGTACCTTGCTTGGCGGCGCGCAGCAGCACGCGTCCAGCACCCCAGCGTCCTTCGACGTCGTGATGCAGCGTACGGCCCGAGCGCAGCGGCACGAAGATCATGTCGCGCTTGGCCGATTCAGTTGCCTTGCGGATGGCTTCCGGCACTTCGCGCGCCTTGCCGTGACCAAAGCCGACGCGGCCCTTCTGGTCGCCGACGACGACGAGTGCTGCAAAACCGAAGCGACGGCCGCCCTTGACGACCTTGGCGACGCGGTTGATGTGGACGAGCTTGTCCACCATGCCGTCATCGCGTTCTTCACGATCGCGGCCGCGGCCGCCATCCCTACGTTCCTGTGCCATATCCTGTTCCTTGTTTTTTTCCGGAAGCACGGTTGCTGATAAGATCCGGTGCCTCGCCCCGAATAAATCGGGAAACGGTCACCGGGGGCGAAATCAATTCCTTCGCATAATCCCTATCCGAAAAGTCTGCAACTTTTCGGGACTATGCTTAGAAGCTCAAGCCGCCTTCGCGGGCAGCCTCGGCGAGCGCCTTGACGCGGCCGTGATAGATGTAGGCACCGCGGTCGAAAACGACTTCCTTGACGCCGGCCTTGGTGGCGCGCTCGGCGATCAGCTTGCCGATCGCGGCGGCGGCGGCGGTGTCGGCGCCGGTCTTGAGCGAACCCTTGAGGTCCTTCTCGAGCGTCGAAGCGGCAGCGATGGTGTGGCCCTTGGCGTCGTCGATGACCTGCACGTAGATGTTCTTCGACGTGCGGTGGACCGACAGACGCGGACGCTCGCCGGCGACCTTCTTGATCTGACGACGGACGCGCTGCGCGCGGCGCTGCGTGGATTCCTTGGTACCCATGATGGTCTTCCTTGCCTTCAAAAAACGGGGGCCGCCATATGCGGTAGGCGAAAGCGCCTCCCGCGACCGCTCCCCGCGGCGTTACACTTTTTGGCTTGGCCTCAACTTCCCGAGGCCAGGCCCGCTACTTCTTCTTGCCTTCCTTGCGGACGATCTTCTCGCCGGCATAGCGGACGCCCTTGCCCTTGTAGGGCTCGGGACCGCGATACTCGCGGATCTCGGCCGCAACCTGGCCGACTTGCTGCTTGTCGATGCCGGCCACGGTGATTTCGGTCGGCTTCGGCACGGTAATGGTGATGCCGGCCGGCGTCTCATAGACGACGTCATGGCTGAAGCCAAGCGCCAGCTGCAGGTTCTTGCCCTGAAGTGCCGCGCGATAGCCGACGCCGGTGATCTCGAGCTTCTTCTCGAAACCGTCCTTGACGCCCTGCAGGATGTTGACGATCTGCGTGCGCGACATGCCCCACTTGGAGCGGGCGGTCTTGGTCTGGTCGCGCGGCTGGACAGCGATCTCGCTGCCTTCCATCTTGACCAGCACTTCGTCGTTCACCACGAACTTCAGCTCACCCTTGGGGCCCTTCGCCGTCACGGTCTGGCCGTTGACGGTCGCGGTCACGCCCTGCGGCAGCGAAACGGGTTTCTTTCCAATACGAGACATTTTGTTGTCCTCGTCACTTCTCTTGTTTCAGGTCTCTGTCTTCGGGAACGATCCGAAGACCGGATTCCACTTTGCGGTCAACTGCCAGATCAGAAGATCTGGCAGAGGATCTCACCGCCGACGTTCTGTTCACGTGCTTCATGGTCGGCCATCACGCCCTTCGGTGTCGAAAGGATGGCGATGCCGAGGCCGTTGGCGACCTGCGGAATCGACTTGGCCGAAACATAGACGCGGCGGCCTGGCTTCGAGACGCGGGCGATTTCGCGCACGACCGGCGCGCCGTCGAAATACTTCAGCTCGATCTCGATTTCGGACTTGCCGTTGTCGAAGTCGGTCTGGCTGTAATCGCGGATATAGCCTTCAGCCTTCAGCACGTCGAGGACGCGGGTGCGCAGACGCGAAGCCGGCGTCGAAACGCTCGACTTCTTGCGGCCATACGCGTTGCGGATGCGGGTCAGCATATCGCCGAGAGGATCGCTCAATGACATGTTATGTCCTCCTTACCAGCTCGACTTGACCAGGCCCGGGATCTGGCCGTTATTGCCGAGATCACGAAGCGCGATGCGCGATACTTTGAGCTTGCGATAGTAGGCGCGCGGACGGCCGGTGACTTCGCAGCGGTTGCGGATGCGGATCTTGGCCGAGTTGCGCGGCATGGCGGCAAGCTTGAGCTGAGCGCGGAAACGCTCTTCCATCGGCTTGGACTGATCCATGATTATCGCCTTCAGGGCAGCGCGCTTGGGACCGTACTGGTCGGCAAGCTTGCGGCGCCTGTTGTTCTTCTCGACTGAGCTGGTCTTTGCCATTTCAGATTTTTCCTTTTCTCGCTGCCGTTACTGGCGGAAGGGGAAGTTGAAAGCCTTGAGCAATGCCCTGGCTTCGTCATCCGTCTTCGCAGTCGTACAAACGATGACGTCCATGCCCCAGATCTGATCAACCTTGTCGTAGCTGATCTCCGGGAACACGATGTGTTCCTTGA
>NZ_RZRK01000704.1:0-3173 GCF_003997835.1 Mesorhizobium sp. M7A.F.Ca.CA.004.12.1.1 | reverse complement strand
CCGCTGGAAGGTGATCACCCGCTTCCCCTCCTATCATGGCGGCACGCTGGGTTCGCTCTCGGTCACCGGCGACGATGCGCTGGCCGAAACGTTCGAGCCGATGATGCGGGCTATGCCGACCGTGCCGGCGCCGAATGCCTGGCGCGACCGCGACAATCTCTCGATGGAACAGCGCGGCATCCGCTATGCCGACATGCTGGAGGAGAAGATTCTTGCGGAAGGTCCAGACAGCGTGGTCGCTTTCATCATGGAGCCGATCGGCGGTGCGGCGACCGCGGCAATGGTCGCGCCGGACAGCTATTATCCGCGCATCCGCGAGATCTGCGACCGCTACGGAATCCTGCTCATCCACGATGAAGTGATGAGCGGCGCCGGCCGCACCGGCAAATTCCTAGGCGGCGACCATTGGAACTGCAAGCCCGACATCGTCGCGCTGTCGAAGGGGCTGGGTTCGGGCTATGCGCCGCTTGGCGCGCTCGCCGCCCCGATGCGGCTGGTGCAGCCGCTGCTTGACTCCGGCGGCTTCCAGCACGGCCACACCTATGCCGGCAACCCGCTGGCCTGCGCCGCCGGGCTTGCCGTGCTCGGTGAAATGGACCGGCTCGACCTGATCGCCAATGCGGCCGCCATGGGTGATGTGCTGATGGACGGGCTGAAGGGGCTGGCGAAGCGGTTTCCGTTCATCGCCGACGTGCGCGGCAAGGGCCTGCTCACCGGCGCTCAGATGGTTGCCGATCCAGAGACGCTGAGGCCGATCGACCAGACCAAGAAAGCCACGCAGCGGCTGCTCGACCTCGCCTATGAGCGCGGGCTGATCATCTATGGCCGCAGGGTCAAGGGTGGCGTCGACGGCGACAATTTCATGGTCGCGCCGCCGATGATCGTCACCAGCGAACAGGTCGGCGAGATCGTTTCCATCATCGGCGACTCGCTGGAGTTGCTGGCTGCCGAACTCGACCTGCCGGTCGAAGGCTGAGGCGACAAAGATGGCGCCTAGAAAAGTCATCATAACCTGCGCCGTCACCGGCTCGGTGCACACGCCGTCAATGTCGCCCTATCTGCCGGTGACGCCGGACCAGATCGCGGCGGAGGCGATCGCGGCGGCCGAAGCCGGCGCGTCGATCCTGCATCTGCACGCCCGCGACCCGAGGGATGGCCGCCCGACCGCCGATCCGGACGTCTACATGCAGTTCCTGCCGCGCATCAAACAGGCGACCGATGCGGTGATCAACATCACCACCGGCGGCTCGTCGCTGATGACGCTCGATCAGCGGCTGGCAGCCCCTTTGCGGGCTGAACCCGAAATGTGCTCGCTCAACATGGGTTCGATGAATTTCGCGCTGTTCCCGATGCTCGACAAGCCAAGGGAATGGCAGCACGAGTGGGAACCCAAGCTGCTCGAAGCGACGCGCGACACCATCTTCAAGAACACCTTCGCCGACATGGAGGGCGTGCTGGAGCGGCTGGGCAAGGGCTGCGGCACGCGCTTCGAATTCGAATGCTACGATGTCGGCCATCTCTATTCGCTGGCGCATTTCCGCGACCGGGGTCTGGTGTCGGGGCCGCTGTTCATTCAGTTCGTGCTGGGCATTCTTGGTGGCATCGGCGCCGACCCGGAGAACCTCGTCCATATGAAGCGGATCGCCGACAAATTGTTCGGCGACAGCTACCAGTTCTCGGTGCTGGCCGCCGGCCGCCAGCAGATGCCGCTGATTTCGATCGCCGCGGCGATGGGCGGCAATGTCCGGGTCGGGCTGGAAGACAGTCTCTATGATGGCCGCCAGTTGGCGAAATCCAATGCCGACCAGGTGCGCCGCATCCGTGGCATTCTCGACGGGCTGTCTCTGGAGGTTGCAACGCCAACCGAAGCGCGCGACATGCTGGCGCTCAAGGGCGGCGACCGGGTGGCGTTTTGAGAGACGACCGTGATCAATCCAACATCCAATGACGTCCTCTTACGCCCCGGCCGGATCGAAGACGTCGAAACCATCCACGCGGCGATCCTGAAGCTCGGCACGCATATCGGCGCGCCCGAGGAGATCTTCTCGACGCCGGACGATCTCAGAACGTACGGCTTTGGCGAAAAACCCGCCTTTTCGACCCTGATCGCCGAAGTCGGCGGGGAATTTGCCGGGCTTTGCCTGCATTTCCCGATCTTTTCGACCTGGATGGGGCGGCCTGGCGTCTATGTGCAGGACCTCTATGTCGAGGACCGGTTTCGCGGCCGCAAGATCGGCGAGCGGCTGTTGCGGCATGTTGCGGCGCAGTGCCGGAACGAAGGCGGCGTCTATCTCCGGCTGTCGGTCGACACCGACAATGAAGGCGCCAAGACTTTCTACGAAAGGCTGGGCATCGCCTGGTCGAGCTATGAGCAGACCCAAAAAATCATCGGCGAGGCCTTCTTTGCCTTCGCCGACGCGCCGGAAAACGGGGATCACAAATGAAAGCCTTCTATGCCGAGGAACAAAAGCGTCACGACCCCAAGGCCTTCCTGTCAAGCGGTGCGGCACAGCCCAATCCGGAACAGCCGGAGCGCGTCGAGAGATTGTTAGCCGGCGCATTATCTGCGGGTTGCACGATCGAGCGGCCTCGCAATCATGGGCTCGGTCCGGTCGCGGCGGTGCATACGCCCGAATATCTGGATTTCCTCGAGCATATCTACGCGCGCTGGCAGCGCATCGAGGGTGCTTCGGCCGAAGTGATCCCCAACATCCATCCGATCGCGCGCAACGGCTCGTATCCGGCCTCGGCAGTCGGCCAGGCCGGCTACCATATGGCCGACACCGCTTGCCCGATCTCGGGCGAGACTTGGCAAAGCGCGCTGTGGAGCGCCTGGACCGCGGTCGATGCGGCCGAGGCGGTGATGTCAGGCGTACCGGCCGCCTACGCGCTATGCCGCCCGCCCGGTCACCACGCCTTTGCCGATGTCGCCGGCGGCTTCTGTTTCATCAACAACTCGGCCGTCGCGGCGCAGGTTCTGCGTAAGCAGGCCGCACGGGTGGCGATCCTCGATGTCGACCTGCATCACGGCAACGGCACGCAAGGCATCTTCTACGCACGGCCGGATGTGCTGACCGTCTCGCTGCATGCCGATCCCGTGCGCTTCTATCCGTTCTTCTGGGGCCATGCCGACGAGCGCGGCGAAGGGCCAGGCCTCGGCTACAATTTCAACC
>NZ_RZRK01000703.1:0-3176 GCF_003997835.1 Mesorhizobium sp. M7A.F.Ca.CA.004.12.1.1 | reverse complement strand
CAGTTGTAGAAATCATCGCGTACGAAGCCGGACGAGCCATTGCTGCGAACGACGATCCTGACGCCGGCATTCTCGGCAAAGGCGGTGTCGAGGCCTTCGGCGAGGCCAGCCGCCATGAAGTCTCCGACCACCAGCACGGTGCGAGCGTCCGGTGCCTTGTCAACCACCGGGATTTCCGGCTCCGCCGGCGGGCGCGGGGCGCGGGGTTTTTTCGCCTTGGGCCTGGGCCTCGGCTTCTGGATGTCCTGCGGCGGCTCGATGCGCTCGCTGCGGCGCGGGAACAGAAGGTCTCGCAGCGACCAGCCGCGGTTTTGCTGCTCCTGCGCCATGGCCGGCGCATGGAAGGCGCCAGCCACACCGACGGTGAGCACGATCACGGCCAGGATGAGCACCGGCATGCGACGAACAAGCCCTGCGATGCGCGCAGCCGAAGCCACTCGTTTCCTCCATCCCTTGGCGCAGCAAATGCCGCGCCAACCAGATTGCTACAGTGTCCTTTGCGCGCCCGAAAGGCCGCGCGGCACCGCAGGCGGCTCTATTTCTGCCGGAGCCACTTCAGCACTTCCATGCTCGGGTAACCGTCCTGGGTCAAGCCGGCCTTGGCCTGGAAGGCCAAGATGGCTGATTTCGAGCCGTCGCCGATCTTGCCGTCGAACTTGCCGTCATAAAGGCCATGTTGGGAAAGCCGCTGCTGCAGCTCCTGCCTTTCCTCGAAAGTGAGCTTGGTGAAAGGCCGCTTCCAGTCTTGCACGAGACCGCTGGAGCCGGCGATTTCGTCGGCAAGAAGGCCGACGGCCAGCGCATATTTGTCGGCGTTATTGTAGGCTTTGATGACCGTGAAATTCTTGATCATCAGGAAGGCCGGCCCGTTGCGGCCGTCCGGCACCTTCAGCGTCGCCTTGTCGGAGCCGTTCTTGAACGGCTTGCCGTTGGCCCTGACCACGCCGAGCGCCTGCCATTGCGACAGTGTTTTCGAGCCGCCGGGAAGCTTTCCAGCGGGCAAAGCAACCTCATAGCCCCAGGTCTTGCCGGCCTGCCAGCCATTCTTCTTCAACAAATTGGCTGATGTCGCCAGCGCATCGGGGATCGAATTCCAGATGTCGCGTTTGCCATTGCCGTCCATGTCGACGGCATAGTGCAGATAGCTGGTCGGGATGAACTGGGTATGGCCCATGGCGCCGGCCCAGGATCCGCTCAGATGGCTTTCGTCGATATCGCCGGTCTGCAGGATCTTCAGCGCGGCGATCAGCTGGGTGCGAGCGAATTTCGCCCGCTTCGGATCGGCATAGGCCAAGGTCGCCAGCGAGCGCACGACATTGCGCATGACGTCGTCGCGCTTGAGGATCTCGCCATAGTTCGATTCCATCGACCAGATGGCCAGCAGGATGTAACGGTTGACACCGAACCTGGCCTCGATCCGGTCCAGCCACGGCTTCCATTTCCTGGCCATCTGCTGGCCGACGGCGACCGACTGGTCATGGACGCGATTGTCGAAATAGTCCCAGGCGGGGGCCGTGAATTCAGGCTGCGTACGCGCCTTCTCCAGCACCACCGGATCGATATCCCTGATGTTCCTGAAGGCCTGGTCGTAGAGGGCGCCGGAAACGCCGCTCTGCACGGCGGTGGCGCGGAAGCCGGCGACCCACTGCCGGAAACCGGCATCGGCGAAAGCGGGGCCAGGCATCAGCAGAGCGAGCGATAGGCTGGCTGCCGCCATGACGCTGGTAAAAATTTTTGCGGCATTGCGAACGGACATCTTTTCCTCCTTCTCTGTCTCAGGAAAGACCATTCATCGCCGAACCAGGTTAGGAATTAGTTTACCATAGGCGCCACCGGGAACGAAAAGACGCTTCGAAGCTTTACCGGTGGACATTCCTCTCAGTTGCCCAGTAGTCCCGAATTCCGGCGTGAAAATGTCTTGGAACGGGGATTGCGGAGCTGGCCCTCAAACGGATAATTGAAAGCATGAAGAGAGTTCGCAAGGCAGTCTTCCCGGTCGCCGGTCTCGGCACACGGTTTCTCCCGGCCACCAAGGCTGTCCCCAAGGAAATGCTGACCGTCGTCGACCGGCCGGTGATCCAGTATGTGGTGGATGAGGCACGCGAGGCCGGCATCGAGCATTTCATCTTCGTCACCGGCCGCAACAAGGCCGTCATCGAGGACCATTTCGACATCCAGTTCGAACTCTATGACACGCTGGCCCAGCGCGGCAAGGACGACCAGCTCGCCCGCCTGCAACGGCTGCAGCCGGCGCCGGGGCAGACCAGTTTCACACGCCAGCAGGTGCCGATGGGACTTGGCCATGCCGTCTGGTGCGCCCGTGAGCTCGTCGGCGACGAGCCCTTCGCGCTGTTGCTGCCCGACATGATCATGCAGTCGGAGAAGAGCTGCACGAAGGCAATGGTCGAGCTCTACGAGGAGACCGGCAACAACATCATCGCGGTGCAGGAATGCGCTCCCGCCGAAACCCACAAATACGGCATCGTCGGCCGCGGCGAGGACACGCATCACGGTTTCCGCATCACCGAGATGGTGGAAAAGCCGAAGGCCGGCACCGCGCCGTCCAATCTTTACATCAACGGCCGCTACATCCTGCAGCCGGAGATCTTCAAGATCCTTGAAGGCCAGGAAAAAGGCGCCGGCAACGAGATCCAGCTCACCGACGCCATGCTGAAGCTGGAAAAGCAGCAGCCTTTCTACGGCTACCACTATCGAGGCCGCACGTTCGACTGCGGATCGCCGGAAGGCTTCGTCGAGGCCAATGTCGCCTTCGCGCTGTGGCGCAGCGACATGAACGAGAACATGGCCGGTGTGATCCGCACGCTTCTCGATGAGATGAAGCCATCCGAGCGCCGCGGCGCCGCATCTTAAGTCGATGTCGATGTTCAGCCGGTCCGCGGAAGGGCCGGTCTGATCTCAACGCACGTTTGGCACGCAAGTCCTCAGCGCTGCACTTTCACGCCGAGGAAGATGCTGTTGGCGGTGTAGTCCCGGCCCGGCAGATTGCTGGTCAGCTTCTCGGTCCTCACCCTTGTGGTGAGGCCGGCGTAGCGGTTCAGCCACCAGGTCAGTCCGGCCTCGGCGCTCAACACCCTGTCATGGCCATCGATGCCGATGTAATCACGCCAGTCGAGGCCCAGAGCCGCATTGGCGGTGAGGTTGGCGCGGATCTGGCG
>NZ_RZRK01000702.1:0-3180 GCF_003997835.1 Mesorhizobium sp. M7A.F.Ca.CA.004.12.1.1 | reverse complement strand
CCTACAAGGCCAACATCTGGAACATCGGCGCCGAAGGCCAGTTCATCCTCGGCGGCATTGCCGGTTCGATGATTCCCGTGCTGTTTCCGCAGTTCGAAGGTCCGCTGGTGCTGCCGCTGATGCTGTTGCTCGGCATGGTCGGCGGCGCGGCCTATGCCGCGATCCCGGCTCTGCTCAAGACTCGCTTCGGCACCAACGAAATCCTGACCAGCCTGATGCTGGTCTACGTCGCGCAGCTCTTCCTTGATTGGCTGGTGCGCGGACCCTGGCGCGATCCGCAGGGCCATGGTTTCCCGCAGACCATCCAGTTCAACGATTCGGCCGTGTTGCCGGAGCTGATGCCGGATGCCGGACGGGCAAACTGGGGTTTTGTCTTCGCATTGGTCGCCGCGGTGCTGGTCTGGATCCTGATGAGCCGCATGCTGAAAGGTTTTGAGGTGCGCGTGCTGGGCTCAAGCCCGCGGGCAGGGCGCTTCGCCGGCTTCGGCCTCAACCGCATGGTCTTTTTTGCTTTCCTGCTGTCAGGCGCTCTGGCGGGTCTCGCCGGCATCTCCGAGGTCTCGGGCGCTATCGGGCAACTGCAGCCTGTCATTTCGCCCGGCTATGGCTTCACCGCCATCATCGTGGCTTTCCTTGGCCGCCTCAACCCGCTCGGCATCGTTGCCGCCGGTCTGGTGCTGGCGCTGACCTATCTCGGCGGCGAAGCGGTGCAGAGCGCGCTCGGCATCTCCGACAAGGTGGCGCGGGTGTTCCAGGGCATGCTGCTGTTCTTCGTGCTCGGCTGCGACACGCTCATCCACTACCGCATTCGCCTGGTCGGCCTGGCGCTGACCAAGCCGGAAGGTGCCGCGAAACTCGAAGCCGCGCCAAAGTTGAAGGAAGCCCGTTGATGGACATCACCGTAAACATCCTTCTGACCATCGCCACGGCGGCAACGCCCCTGTTGATCGCGGCAATCGGCGAACTGGTGGTCGAGCGCTCCGGCGTGCTCAATCTCGGCGTCGAGGGCATGATGATCATGGGCGCTGTCGGCGGATTCGGCGCGACCTATCTCACCGGCTCGCCCTGGATCGGCCTTTTGGCGGCAATCGCCATGGGCGCGGTGTTCTCGCTGCTGTTTGCCGTCATGACGCTGTCGCTGGCCACCAACCAGGTGGCGACCGGCCTGTCGCTGACGCTGCTCGGCCTTGGCCTGTCCGGCATGATGGGCACCAGCTTTGTCGGCCAACCCGGCGAAAGGCTGCCCAACCTCTACATTCCCGGTCTGACGGAAATGCCTGTCGTCGGCAGGCTGCTGTTCGGTCAGGACCCGATCTTCTACATTTCGATCGCGCTCACCGCGGCCGTCATGTGGTTCCTGTTCAAGACAAGGACCGGACTGACGCTGCGCTCGATCGGCGACAGCCACACCTCGGCCCATGCGCTTGGCATCCAGGTCATCCGCTATCGCTATCTCGCGGTGATCTTCGGCGGCGCCTGTGCCGGGCTTGCCGGCGGCCATCTGTCGCTGGTCTACACGCCGCAATGGGTCGAGAACATGAGCGCCGGCCGCGGCTGGATCGCGCTGGCGCTGGTGGTGTTCGCCTCCTGGCGGCCATGGCGGGTGCTGGCCGGCGCCTACATCTTCGGCGCGGTGTGGATCGGCCAGCTTCATGCACAGGCTTTTGGCATTCCAGTGCCTTCACAGTTCCTTTCTTCGCTGCCCTATCTGGCAACCATCGTGGTTCTCGTTCTAATCTCGCGCAACAAGCGTCTGACGATGATGAACACGCCGGCTTCCTTGGGGCAGCCATTCGTTCCGGATCGTTGACAATAAAAACAAACGGGAAGCTCCAAGGCTTAACTCAGAGAGGTAACACAATGAAAAAACTGCTTATTGCCCTGATGACCACGACCGCCGCCATGTCGCTGGCAGTGACGGCGGAAGCTGCGGACAAGCTGAAGGCATGCTGGGTCTACACCGGCCCGATCGGCGACTTCGGCTACTCCTACCAGCACGACCAGGGCCGTCTCGATGTGGAGAAGGCGCTCGGTGACAAGGTCGAAACAGCCTATCTCGAAAACGTCTCGGAAGGTCCCGACGCCGACCGCGCTTTCGAGCGCCTGGCGCGCGAAGGCTGCAAGCTCATCTTCGGCACCTCCTTCGGCTTCATGGACCCGGAAGTGAAGGTCGCCAAGAAATTTCCCAAGGTGATGTTCGAGCACGCCACCGGCTACAAGACATCGGACAATCTTGGCATCTACAATGCCCGCTTCTATGAAGGCCGCTACATTCTCGGCCAGATCGCCGCCAAGGAATCGAAGGCCGGCGTGGCCGGCTACATCGTTTCCTTCCCGATCCCGGAAGTGGTGATGGGCATCAACTCCTTCATGCTCGGCGCCCAGTCGATCAACCCGAACTTCAAGGCAAAGATCGTCTGGGTGAATACATGGTTCGATCCGGGCAAAGAAGCCGACGCCGCCAAGGCGCTGTTCGACCAGGGGGCCGACATCATCGTCCAGCACACCGATTCGACTGCTGCCCTGCAAGTGGCCGAAGAGCGGGGCCTGAAGGGCTTTGGCCAGTCTTCGGACATGATCAAGTTCGCGCCCAAGGCGCAGCTGACTTCGATCACCGATGATTGGGGTCCCTATTACATCAGCCGGGTCCAGGCAGCCCTCGACGGCACGTGGAAGCCTGGCAATGTCTGGCTCGGCATCAAGGACGGTGCCGTCAAGATGTCCGCTTACACCAACATGCCCGACGACGTGAAAGCGATGGCGCAGGCCACCGAAAAGAAGATCGTCGACGGCTGGAACCCCTTCACGGGACCGATCGCCAAGCAGGACGGCACGCCGTGGCTGAAGGACGGCGAAGTCGCCGACGACGGCACGCTGCTCGGCATGAATTTTTATGTGAAGGGCGTCGACGACAAGCTGCCGAAATAACCAGCGCGAGACATGAGACGGAGGGGCGCCGCGAGGCGCCCTTCTTCATTCGGCGGGCTGTGCGCCGGCAGAGGGGCGATGAAACCGCGTTCGTCCGGCATCGACCACACGGCCGAGCCAGAACCTGAGCAACCGCTGTACCGGTCGTTCGCAGGTGCGCCAGATCGCCCACGAAATGAAAAGCATGAGCACGACGCAACCAAGGGCGGCAATCCATTTGCCGACAATGGGCGTTGCCGCATTGATGGCGAG
>NZ_RZRK01000701.1:0-3184 GCF_003997835.1 Mesorhizobium sp. M7A.F.Ca.CA.004.12.1.1 | reverse complement strand
GGTGCCGACTATCTCATCCGCATCGATGCGCATGGCGGTTATCCCGACGATTATTGCGACCGGCTGGTCGAGGAAGCCTTGGCCACGGGCGCGGATTCGGTTGTCGTTTCGATGCTGACCAGAGGCAGCGGTGCCGTGCAGAAGGCGGCCGCCGCGGCGCAGAACTCCAAGCTCGGCACCGGCGGCTCGAAGCATCGGCATCTTTCGCAGGGACAGTGGATCGATCACGGCCATCATGCACTGATGCGGATATCGGCATTCGGCGCCGTCGGCGGCTACGACGAAGCGTTCAGCCATAACGAGGACGCCGAGCTCGATTATCGCCTGCGCAAGGCGGGCTACAAGATCTGGATGAGTGGCAAGACGCAGATGGTCTACTATCCGCGCGCCTCGCTCTCAGGCCTCTATTTCCAGTATCTCGGCTACGGTCGCGGGCGTGCCAAGAATGTGCTGAAGCACCGCGTCATCCCAAAGATCCGGCAGATGGTGCCGCTGGCGGTCTTCCCGGTGGTTCTTCTTGCGGCCTTCTCATTCGTGCATTGGATTGCGGCAGTGCCTTTGTTGCTGTGGGTGTCGGTGTGCCTGGGCTACGGACTGGTGACGGCTATCCGCCAGCGCAAGGCTGACGTTGCGCTGGCCGGTGTCTCGGCCATGGTCATGCATCTTGGCTGGTCGGTTGGCTTCTGGCTGCAGCTTCTCGGCCTCGGCTCGCGACGCGGAGTGGCCTGATGGCGGTGTCGGCAAAGAACCGCAGCATCGACATCGGCGTCTGCACGTTCCGCCGGCCGGAGCTGGCTGACACGCTGCGCTCGCTCGACGCCATGGAGATGCCGGCGGGATTCGATATCCGCATTATCGTCGCCGACAATGACGACACCCCGACGGCCCGTGACCTGGTGGCGGCGCTGTCGCGGGAATTGACGGTGCCGATCCACTATCGGCATGCCCCGGCGCGCAACATCTCGATCGCCCGCAATGCCTGCCTCGATGCGAGCACAGCGGATTTCGTCGCCTTCATTGATGATGACGAAACGGCCACGCCTCAATGGCTCGCTGAATTGGTCGCGATGGCGCAGCAAAGCGGTGTCGCCGTCGTGCTCGGCCCGGTCAGGGCGCGCTATCGCCCGGATGCGCCGGACTGGATGCGGCGCGGCGATTTCCATTCGACCTTGCCCATCTGGGTGCGCGGCGAGATCCGCACCGGCTACACCTGCAATGTTCTGCTGCGGATGGGCTCGGACAGCCTGCGCGGCCGCCGCTTCAGCCTGGCGCGTGGCCAGACCGGCGGCGAGGACACCGAATTCTTCGACCAGATGCACAAGGCCGGCGGCCGCATCGCCTTCGCGCCCAAGGCGTGGGTCGACGAGGTGGTGCCGCGCTCAAGGGCGGCATTCGAATGGCTCGGCCGCCGCCGCTTTCGCGTCGGCCAGACGCATGGCCATCTCCTGGGCAGTAGCGCCAGCAGCATCGGCCTGGTCAAGCAGGTCGGCCTGGCCTCGGCAAAGGCCATCTATTGCTTCGCCTCGGCACTTCCGGTCGTCGTCAGTCCAGTCCGCAGGAACCGCAGCGTGCTGCGCGGCATTATGCATGTTGGTGTCGTCAGCGGCCTCGTCGGCATCCGCGAAATTCGCCTCTATGGCCAGCCGTCGCCACAGGAGGGAGGCAAGCGTGCAGCCTGACGTCAGCTCTGTCCCGGATGTTTCCTTCGTTATTGCCGCCTACAACGCCGAGGCGACCCTTGATCGGGCGATTGCCAGCGCCATCGCCCAGAAGGGTGTCAGCGTCGAAATCATCGTCGTCGACGACAAGTCGCGCGATGCGACGCTCGACGTGGCGCGGGCCTACCCCGGGGATATCGTCCGTGTCGTCGCCCTGGCCAGCAACCGCGGCCCTGGCGGCGCCAGGAATGCCGGCCTCGACGCCGCCCGCGGCAGATGGATCGCGGTTCTCGATTCCGACGACGCGGTCTTTCCCGGCCGGCTCGCGGCCATGATCGCTCGTGCCGAAAGCGCGGATGCCCAGATCGCCGTCGACAATCTGCAGGTCGTTCGCGAGGACGGCGTCATCGAGGACGCGATGTTTCCGCGGCAATATCTGGAAGGCTTGCGCGAGATTTCGCTGGCCACCTACATCGCCGGCAACGTCGTCTTCGAATCCAAGTTCAACCTCGGCTATCTCAAGCCGATCTTCCAGCGCGAGTTCCTGAACGAACACCGGCTTCGCTATGACGAAAAGCTGAGGATCGGCGAAGACTACATCCTGTTTGCCGGCGCCCTGGCCAAGGGCGGAAAATGCGTCGTCGAGCCCGATATCGGCTATGCCTATCATATCCGCAGCGGCTCCATCTCGCGCGTGCTCGAGCTTCACCACGTCGAAGCGATGCGCAGGGCGGATGCCGTGTTCGCTCAAACCCATCGGATGGATGAGGCCGCGCAGGCCGCGTTTGCACGGCGCGGCCGCAGCCTGCGCAAGGCGGCATCGTTTCTGTCACTGGTACAGCACATCAAGGCGCGGTCCCCGCTCAAGGCGATCCGGACTGCGCTCAGCGACCCGGCGGCGGTCAGGCATATGGGCATGCCGATCGCCGTGCGGTTGCGAAGAATGGCGGCACAATTTGCCGTTGGGGCGGGGAGGTGAAGATGCAGGCACATGGAGGGATTTTTCGTGGCCTGTGAATGGACTGAAGTCGATCTCCTCAGAAGGAATTTGCGATGAAGAAAATCAGGAAGGCCGTGATACCGGTGGCGGGGCTTGGAACAAGATTCCTGCCGGCGACCAAGTCGATGCCAAAGGAAATGCTTCCCGTGGTCGACAGGCCTGTCGTGCAATATGCGGTGGACGAGGCCTTCGAGGCGGGCATCGAGCACATCGTCTTCGTGACTGGCCGCAACAAGGCGGTGATCGAGGACTATTTCGACCTGCATCCGGAATTGATCGGCACCCTGGAGCAGACCGGCAAGAAGACCCAGTTGGAGGCGCTCGAAAGCATGCTGCCTGTGGCCGGTGCCACCAGCTTCATCCGCCAGCAATCGCCGCAAGGCCTCGGCCATGCCGTCTGGTGCGCGCGCGAGGTTATCGGCAACGAGCCCTTCGCCTTGCTGCTGCCGGACATGGTGTCCTTCGGCGGGCGCGGATGCCTCGCCGAAACCGTCGAGCTTTATGAGCGCACGGGTGGCAACGTGAT
>NZ_RZRK01000700.1:0-3193 GCF_003997835.1 Mesorhizobium sp. M7A.F.Ca.CA.004.12.1.1 | reverse complement strand
GACGAGGCCAGCTGGGGCGAACTTTACGTGATGTTCGCCACCACGCGCGGCACCGTGCGCCGCAACGATCTATCCGACTTCGTCCAGGTCAACCGCAACGGCAAGATCGCCATGAAGCTGGAGGAAGAAGGCGACGAGATCCTCGGCGTCGAGACCTGCACCGACAAGGACGACGTGCTGCTGACCGCCAGTTCCGGCCAGTGCATACGCTTCTCCGTCGGCGACGTGCGCGTCTTCCAGAGCCGCAATTCGGTCGGTGTGCGCGGCATAACCATGGCCGAGACCGACCGCATCATCTCGATGTCGGTGATAGAGCATGTCGATGCTTCGCCAGCGGAACGCGCCGCTTACCTGAAGCGCGCGGCGGCGGAGCGGCGGCTTGCCACGGAAACGACCGGCGAAGAGGAAGAGATCGCGCTGACCAATGAGGAGATCGGCGAGGAGACGGAGCTTTCCGACAACCGATACGAAGAGCTCAAGGCGCACGAACAGTACGTGCTGACGGTCACCGAGTTCGGCTACGGCAAGCGTTCGTCATCCTATGATTTCCGGCTGACCGGACGCGGCGGCAAAGGCATCCGCGCCACCGATGTGTCGAAGGCAGCCGAGATTGGCAGGCTGGTGGCGACGTTCCCGGTCGGCAATGACGACCAGATCATGCTGGTGTCGGACGGCGGCACCGTCATCCGGGTTCCGGTCAACGGCATCCGTTTCGCCAGCCGCGCCACCAAGGGCGTGACCATCTTCAACACGGCTGAAGGCGAAAAGGTGGTTTCGGTCGAGCGGATCTCGGAACCGCAAGCGGACGAAGAAAGCGATGAGACGGTCGAGGGCGGTGCTGATGCCGCTCCGGCGCCTGACGCCGGTCCGGACGGTGCGGACTAAGTCCGGCACCCGGGTTTTGACATAGCAACGCCGGCCAGGTGGCCGGCGCGGCAGCAAGTTCAGGCTTTATCAGTAGTGACGATATGGCTTGCGCGGGCCGAAGCCTTCGAAGCGCTTGGTGTTTGCCTTGACGCGGATGCGTTGCGCCTCCTGATGCAGCCCAAATACGGTGGCGATCAGCATGGCGACGGTCATTGCGGTGGCGAGCATGTAGATCAGCATGTGCGTGTTCTCCTGCGCCTAACAACGGATAGATGGGATTTTGGTTTCATCTTATTAAGGTGCAACCTAGTGAACGCTGCGTGAAGGCTTCGTGATCAGCGTGTTCATCTGTCGTTCATGTGCCGGAAAAGGTTCACGGCCGGCGCGCCGATCGGATTTGCCTTTGCGAGAGAGGCTCGCTAGAGCCTGTTCCATCTTGTTGATGGACGGAAGACGGAACGGGCTCTAGCTTTCATTTGAGCATGATCTTTTCCAAAAACCGGTTTCCACTTTTTGGGATCATGCATTAGAAGCACCTGCCATGACTGAACGCATCGCCCTCTATGCCGGCTCCTTCGACCCGCTGACCAACGGCCATCTCGATGTGCTGAAGGCCTCGCTGGCCGTGGCGGATATCGTTTATGCGGCGATCGGCATCCATCCGGGCAAGCAACCGCTGTTTTCCTTCGAGGAGCGGGTGAAGCTGATCGAGACGGCGACGAAGACGGAATTCGGCAGCGACGGTGCCCGCATCAAGGTCGTCGCCTTCGACGGGCTGGTCATCGACGCCGCCAGGAAGCAGGGCGCCTCGATCATGATCCGCGGCCTGCGCGACGGCACCGACCTCGACTATGAGATGCAGATGGCCGGCATGAACGAGACCATGGCGCCCCAACTGCAGACGGTTTTTCTGCCCGCCAGTCCTTCGGTACGCACCATTACCGCCACACTTGTTCGCCAGATTGCCTCGATGGGCGGCGACATTCGCCCCTTCGTGCCGGCGGCGGTTGCCGGTGCGCTCACAGCCAAGTTCAAGAAGTAAGTTTTCGGAGAAAACCATGCAGCTGAAAAAGCTAGCCTCGTTCCTTGTCGTGCTCGCCGGTCTTGTGGCTGTGTCGGTCTCGGCTTTCGCCGCCGACCCGGAAAACACAATGATCATCACGCTGAAGGACGGCGACGTCACCATTGCGCTGAGGCCCGATCTTGCGCCAAAGCATGTCGAGCAGATCAAGAAGCTGGTGCGCCAAGGCGCCTATGACAACGTCGCCTTCCATCGCGTCATCGACGGCTTCATGGCGCAGACCGGCGACGTCAAGTTCGGCAATATGAAAAAGGGTTTCAGCGCCGAGGCCGCCGGCACCGGCGGTTCCGACCTGCCCGACCTGCCGGCCGAATTCTCACAGACCGAACATTATAAGCGCGGCGTGGTCGGTATGGCCCGCTCGCAGGACCCAAATTCGGCCAATTCGCAGTTCTTCATCATGTTCGCTCCGGCACCGCCCCTCGATGGCCAGTACACGATCGTCGGCAATGTCGTCAGCGGCATGGAACTGGTGGACCAAATCAAGAAGGGCGACCAGGCGGACAACGGCACGGTCACCGATCCCGACCGGATGATTAAGGTGCGCATCGCCGCCGACAAGTAAATTGTCGAATAACTCTGTTTCTCAAAAGGATATCTGACATGGCCGAAATCAAGGATCGCGAGAACGCGCTCATCATGGAAACGACCAAGGGCAAGGTCGTCATCGAACTTTTCCCCGACCTGGCGCCCGGCCATGTCGCCCGCATCAAGGAACTGGCCAGGGAAGGCGCCTATGACGGCGTGGTCTTCCACCGCGTCATCGAGGGTTTCATGGCGCAGACCGGCGACGTCAAGTTCGGCAATTCGAGCAAGCCTTCCTTCGCGCCGTCCCGCGCGGGCATGGGCGGCTCTGAAAAGCCGGATTTGAAGGCTGAATTCTCCAACGCCAACCATGCTCGCGGCACCTGCTCGATGGCCCGCTCGCAGAACCCGAACTCGGCCAATTCGCAGTTCTTCATCTGCTTCGACGATGCCGCCTTCCTCAACCGCCAGTACACGGTCTGGGGCCAGGTCATCGAAGGCATGGACAATGTCGACAAGATCAAGCGCGGCGAGCCGGTGCAGGATCCCGACAAGATCGTGTCGCTGAAAGTCGCGGCCGACGTCAAGTAAGGGCAAACGACAATGATGGGCGTCGTCTGGTCGCTTCTCGGCATCCTGTCCGGCGCCTTCATTGCCATTCAGGCGCCGATCAATTCGCAGCTGGCGCGCGGCCTGGGCCTCCCGGTCGCGGCGGCTGCG